>NZ_JBMMKS010000017.1:0-102543 GCF_058630515.1 Vibrio sp. HM8-C | reverse complement strand
GATTTTCATCAACGAGTGCCCACACAGATTGATAGGTTTAAATTGTTAAAGAGCTTTGCTTCTTGGAAGGTTTCTTCTCGAAGCGGAGGTGCATTCTAGCGAGATAATTGTCAGTGTCAAACACTTTTTCAAATTTTCTTTTTTAGAAGTCTTATCCTCTTCCAACACCTGCTGAAGCCTTGCGACGTCTGCCGTGTCAGTGAGGCGGCATTATAGGGAGATACTTAAACTTAGCAAGCAGAAAAAGTGAAATTATTTAAAAAAAGCGTTCGTTTGTCTAAATAACCAACGAACGCTTTTTTATGCACTTTTCACCCTCAAGAAAGGCACAAGTTACTCACAAAATCCTGTGGATAACTAGTCATCGCTATCAAAGAAGTAAGAGATACGTGAACGTGGATTCAAATACTCTCTTACTTTATCCGGCAGCTTATGAGGCAAGATAGCGTTAACGATTTTTATATCTTTATCAGCTAAATCGATAATGGGTGCCTGAGTCCTAGGTACTGAAGGATCATAAATAAGTACATTAGGATATAGAAGGCTGTTGGCGTTTACCGATATAACCAGACCAACCATGTCATTCGAAAGTTGGACAACCGTACCCGGAGGGAACACGCCCATGAACTTAACCAATATGTTTAGGTTTTCATTGTTATAGATATGCTTACAGTTCTTATATAAATAAGAGAGAGCCACATATGGGATCTTTTGCTCACTTGGAACATTCGGGTGACATAAATTATCAAACGCGTTCGCAACCGCGATAACTTGAGCTAATTCATCAATCTCATCGCCTTTTAAACCTTGAGGATATCCAGAACCGTCAAGTAGTTCATGATGCTGCTCTATCACCCTTCTTGCACTATCCGGAAACTCTTTAATGTTTTGCGAAATTTCTAACCCGTATTTCGTATGCATTTTAAGGTAGTTTTTCTCAGGCTCAGTCAAAGGAGTCTGTTTACGCACAATTGCTGTAGGTATACGGATTTTGCCAATGTCATGGAATAAAGAAGCAAAAGCTATCTCTTTTATCTTCTCTGCTGGGTATCCTTTCGATCGCCCAATCATCATAGCGATCACGGAGACGTTTAATGAATGAAAGTAAATATCTTCAAATTCACTCTTACCATTCATTAGATGCAAAGTGACACTATCATCGCTAAGTAACTTATCAACTATGTCATCAACCAGTTGGGCTGCCTCATCAACAGCATCCATTGGTCGATTACGAATTTTATTCATGACTGCTCGCATACGGGCAAGCGAACGTTCAAATTCTTTTTCACAACTGATCACTCGACGACGATAAGCACTGAGTTTTTCAATTCGGTTTTGTTTTTCCTGCCACAGCTTATCCGCTTCACTATTAATATCACTTTCAGCTTCGTTTTCTGTTGTTTCCTCTTCCGAGGGAGTGAGGTTAGTTACAGGAGGAAGTGGCTGTGTGTCACTTTGGCTTGGATTAAGAAAGACGTGCTGAATACCCAAGTGCTTGATCAGGCGGATTTGTTCTTGGTCTTTAATTTTAAAACTATTAAATAAGAATGGATGCTCGTTCCATTTAACCGGCAAGCGTATATGTAGCCCTGGTTGTAATCTATCGACAGTGATTTTTATACTCGCCACAATTTACTAAAACCTCTGATCCTATCTTTAGTTATCATTCTAGAAGATGAAGGTGACATTATCACCTGTTCTGCTCAAGTTAAAAACAGGCCGCATAGTAACAAAAGTTGATCATATAGGCATATATTCAACGAATTACATTGAGTGAGGTAACAATATAAATGAGAGTTGAGACGTAAAAACGAAAGAAGTTAGGCGAATGGTGTTTATCATAGCCAATCGCCTTCCCTATAGAATAGAACCAGCTTATCTGCTAACTAAATAGCCGCTTCTATTTCTTCATCACGTCGGTAGGAATAAGTATCTTCAAATCGGGAAAGAATCCAATCACCGGCTGTAATCAAAGGGTATCCACCTTTGCCTTGCTTTTCCTTGAGGCACGAAGCTAATGTTTCAACTGGCGTATCGAAATCAGGTTCAACGAAGAAGGGCATTGAGAAGCGAGACTTACCTGTAGTTGGGCTGGATACTCTGTGTTTTGTTGAACGGTAAATATCGTTAGTCCAGCGTTGCATCAGATCACCAATGTTTACTACAAACGCGCCTTCAACCGGTGTTGCATCAATCCATTGATCTTGTTTGTTCAGAACTTGTAATCCACCGCTTTGATCTTGATAAAGTAACGTTATGCAGCCGTAATCTGTATGTGCACCAGCCCCATTTGTCTCTTGCGCTTGACTAGGATAGCTAAGCATACGCAGAACCGAAATTGGCAGAGTAAAACTTTTCGCAAAGAAATTCTCCTCTTCACCCAATGCAATTGCCATCGCTTTTAAGATCTTCAATCCGACATCTAGCGTCAGTGAATAATGTTGGCTAACAGCTTGGGCAAATCCTTCAATGTTTGGATATAGGTTTGGGCCATAGAGTTTAGGGCATCGTTCAACTTGAGAGTGATACGGTGAAAGATCTAATGCCATATCAAATGACTCTTTACAATCCAGTTCACCTAAAGGATCTAGCTTTTCTGCGCTTAATCTCCCCCAGCCTCTATGATTGTTACTTTTTTCAATTGAGATTTTCTGTTTCTCTTCCTCTGACATGCTAAACAATAAGTTAGCCATCGACTGAATGTAGTCAAATTGCTGTTGAGGTATGCCGTGACCAATGACATAGAAAAAGCCAAGCTCACGACAAGCACTATCAATTTGTTCAATGACAGGTTGCCAATCATTTCTATTTTCAGAATTTAGCGAGGAAATATCGATTATAGGTAGCGTCATACTTTCTCCTTGTAGGCTCCCGAGCTAAATAGCTTGTTTGCGTGAGCGTTATTATTTTGATGCCTAATAAGCAAAAAGCTGACCAAGTAGGCAACAATTAAACAATTGAGGCACAATAAGGCTTAGAAGAAAGACGCGTTGATTGGCAAGAAATAAATGCACCAAATAGATGCGAGAGAGAAGATGAATGCACCACGCTGGTATTAAGTGTGTTCATCGATTCAGTTAGCTAACACCAGATACAACAAAGCCCCGACTTACGTCGAGGCTTTATCATATGAATTATGGTACCGGTAGGCGGACTTGAACCGCCACGCCCGAAGGCAACGGATTTTGAATCCGTCGTGTATACCAATTTCACCATACCGGCATCTAGGCTATTGCCTTTGATGTTTGGCATTATACGTAAGAAACTAATGGGTGCAATAGCAATATATTGAAAACAAAATCGTTTGCTGAATATTTCGCCATAAAAACAGAACCTGTGCACTGGCTCTCTTTTCAGCTCTGATTGCAACCTATATCCTTGCGGCCATCTAAATAGGAATACACGTTCGTTATGAATACAACAACTTTGCCACCCGCTGGCTTTTTTCGCCGCTTAGGCGCTTTAATTTATGATTCACTAATTGTCATGGCCATACTGATGATTGCAGGTGGTATTGTCGTAGCCATTATGGAAGCTGTTGTTGCAGCAGGATTAATGAGTTACGCACCATATCAAGATGCTAGCGATTTATTAACCGGTCACCCGATTTGGAGCACTGTTTATACGATTTATCTTGCTTTGGCTTGGATTTACTTTTTCGTTTATTTCTGGACGCGAGCAGGACAAACACTTGGTATGAGAGCGTGGAAAATAGTGGTTAGAAACACTGATGGCAACAAAATTACCGTTACTCAGGCTCTAATTCGACTCGCCACTTCATGTTTTGGTTTAGGTAATTTGACGGTTCTGATTGATCCTCAGAAACGCAGTTTCCAGGACATGTGGGCAAAAACTGAAGTGGTCGTATTACCAAAAGTTCGCTAGAACAAGCTGACGCAGCACAAACATTAAAAAAGGAAGGCTAAGCCTTCCTTTTTCATTTAGAGTTTTCGTCTCAACAATAGTAGAGCCACTGTTAAGAAAACCAAACTTGGGGCAATAGCGCCAAACATTGGCGGTATGCTGTAAACCAAACTTAGAGGCCCAAAGAATTCACTGGAGATATAAAAGGTGAACCCTGCGATTACCCCTGACAAGATCCTTGCCCCCATAGTCACACTACGCAGTGGACCAAATATGAATGAGAGCGCCATCAACATCATTACAGCGATGGAGAAAGGCTGAGAAATTTTACGCCAGAAGGCTAACTCATAGCGTGAAGCATCTTGCTCCGAAGCTTTTAGATAATGCACATAATCATAAAGACCACTAAGCGCTAACTCTTCCGGTTTTACGGTAACTACAGCCAACTTGTCGGGAGCTAAAGCTGTTTTCCAACGGTATTCTGGAAGAGATTGCTTGGAAATTACGATGTCATCATTCATATCTGTCACTTGAACATCTTTCATAAGCCAATCATTTTCACCGATATAATCCACTTGCTTGGCGAAATAGACCTGACGCAGATGCTTGTTCTCATCAAAACGCCACATATTCATTCCATACAGGCGATTGTCATTTATCTTAGCAATGAAAATAAAGTCGTTAGCATCTCGAGCCCAGACCCCGGTACGAACAGATAGAATTTTACCGCCAGACGTCGCAAACGAACGCAAATCACGCGCCATTTTTTGTGCTTGTGGTGCTCCCCACTCCCCTAAGAGAGTAATGATGATCATTAAAGGAACAGCTGTCTTTAAAACGGATAAACCAATGTCGAGTTTCGAGAAACCTGCAGCCTGCATAACCACAAGCTCTGAACTTGCCGCTAATGTGCCCAAACCAATCAAAGCACCTAATAAAGCCGCCATTGGGAAGAACATTTCAATATCACGAGGAACACTGAGCAGCACAAAAATCAGTGCCTGAAGTAAGTCATATGTTCCTTCACCAACTTTACGTAGCTGTTCAACGTATTTGATGATTCCTGACAAACCGACAAAAGTAATCAGTACCAAAGTGCTCGTGGCTATGATTGTTCGTCCGATATACCAATCTAAAATCTTAAACACGGCTTAAGCTACCTTTTTCTTTTGTTTGAATTTGTCTTTCAGTCTTCGCATTGCAACACTGTCCATCAAGTTAGCTAAAATTGCAGCTAACAATAGAGCGGCGTTGATAGGCCACATACCCACGATTGAAGGAATACTGCCATCTTCTATTGCTGATTTGGTTGCACTGATCGCTAAGAAATACGTCAGGTAAATCAGAATCGCAGGGCCCATTTTAGCGAAACGGCCTTGACGAGGGTTTACCGCAGACAAAGGCACAACCAACATAGTTAACAATGGAATACAGACCACTAAAGAAATGCGCCATTGAAGTTCAGCCTGAGCCTGACGACTTTTATTTTTAATCAGTTCGATAGTAGGAATCGCTTCCCAATCACGACCTCGCTCTTTTACTTCACGCTGTCCGATCAAACCTTCGTATTCATCAAACTTCGTCACCATGTAATCAACGCGCGTCGGTACACCTTCATAACGAGTACCCTCGAACATTGTGATCACTTGTCGACCATCGCTCAACTCTTTCACATTGCCATAGTTTGAAAACATCACACTCGGAAGAATCGATTCACGAGGAGCTAATTGTGCTACAAACACATTTGAGAGCTTGCGGTTTTCGATATTGTCGATGAATACAACCGAAGAACCATCAGGAGAACGTTGGAACTGACCTTTTTGAAGCAAATCAACACTGTTTTCCGAAGCCAACTGCTCCATCAAATGCGCTTCTTTATCTTGACTCCAAGGTGATAGCCACATTGAGTTAAAAGCCGCAACGCTTGCGGTAATCACTGCTAAATACAACGCAGCACGCACCAAGAACTTGTTACCGATCCCCGTTGCATTCATCACTGTAATTTCACTTTCGGCATAAAGTCGGCCAAAAGTAAGCAGAATCCCGATATAGAGACTTAAAGGCAGCATTAGTAAACCCATTGCAGGCATATTTAAGCCAACAATGGATAAAATCATTCGAGCTGGAATTTCACCGTCGGAAGCATCAGCCAAAACGCGAATAAATTTTTGGCTTAAAAACACTAAAAAAAGTACGAAAAATATCGCAAATTGGCTTTTTAGTGTCTCGCGGATCAAATATCTAACAATAATCACGCTGAAATTACCTATACAAAACTTGTTTTTTTGATGGAATCACTATAATTTCTCGTTGAATCTTTTATTTTTTTAATTTTTGACTAACTGTTAGTACACTTAACAAAGAGGTAATCCTGATAAGGATTCAACAAGTGTAGATGCATTATCTAACATTTAGTTCTATTTGTCTTCAAGATGTAGGAGTACGCATGGAGTTCAGTGTTAAAAGTGGTAGCCCTGAAAAACAACGCAGTGCATGTATTGTTGTTGGGGTATTCGAACCACGTCGCCTTTCTCCAGTCGCAGAACAGCTAGATAAAATCAGCGACGGCTATATTAGTTCACTACTTCGTCGTGGTGATCTAGAAGGTAAACCGGGTCAGATGCTACTTCTGCATCAAGTACCGGGTGTTCTTTCTGAGCGCGTATTACTAGTTGGTTGCGGTAAAGAGCGCGAACTAGGTGAGCGACAATACAAAGAAATCATCCAAAAAACCATCAGTACTTTGAACGAAACAGGTTCAATGGAAGCGGTGTGCTTTTTGACTGAGTTACACGTAAAAGGTCGCGATACTTACTGGAAAGTTCGTCAAGCTGTTGAAGCAACCAAAGACGGCCTATACACCTTCGATCAGTTCAAAACAATCAAACCTGAAACACGTCGCCCACTGCGTAAATTGGTATTCAACGTACCAACTCGCCGTGAATTAAGCCTAGGTGAACGTGCGATTTCTCACGGTTTGGCTATTTCATCGGGTGTGAAAGCTTGTAAAGACTTGGGTAACATGCCGCCAAACGTGGCAAACCCAGCTTACTTGGCTTCTCAAGCTCGTCGTCTTGCAGACGATTATGAAACAGTAACAACAAAGATTATCGGTGAAGAAGAGATGGAAAAACTGGGTATGAGCTCATACCTAGCGGTTGGTCGTGGTTCGAAAAACGAATCTATGATGTCCATCATTGAGTACAAAGGTAACCCTGACTCAGAAGCAAAACCGATCGTTCTAGTTGGTAAAGGTCTAACATTCGATTCAGGCGGTATTTCTCTTAAACCAGGCGAAGGCATGGATGAGATGAAGTACGACATGTGTGGTGCAGCTTCTGTATTCGGCACAATGAAAGCATTGGCGAAACTGAATCTACCGTTAAACGTTATCGGTGTTCTTGCAGGCTGTGAAAACATGCCTGGTAGCAATGCCTACCGCCCTGGTGACATCCTAACAACTATGTCGGGTCAAACCGTTGAAGTACTGAACACCGATGCTGAAGGTCGTTTGGTTCTTTGTGATGCTCTGACTTATGTTGAGCGCTTCGAACCTGACTGTGTTGTTGATGTAGCAACACTAACTGGTGCATGTGTTATCGCATTGGGTCACCACATCAGTGGCGTGGTATCTAACCACAACCCTCTAGCTCACGAACTTGTGAATGCTTCAGAGCAAGCAAGTGACCGTGCATGGCGTCTTCCAATGGCTGACGAATACCATGAACAGCTAAAGAGCCCATTTGCGGATATGGCAAACATCGGTGGTCGTCCGGGTGGCGCAATTACAGCAGGCTGTTTCCTGTCTAAGTTCGCGAAGAAATACAACTGGGCACACCTAGATATCGCAGGTACTGCTTGGAAGTCTGGCGCAGCTAAAGGTTCTACAGGTCGTCCGGTCTCAATGCTTGTCCAATTCTTGCTAAACCGCAGTGGCCAAGAGACCGAGGAATAATCCTCATTGATAAAAAGGGCCGTAAGGCCCTTTTTTAGTCATACGGTTCTAAATATAAGCACTATGTCTACAGCAACGTTCTACATTGTTAAAGAAGATAGCCAACAGAGCTCTGAGCAAGGGTTCAATGATTATTTGGTTTATCTCTGTCAACACTTTACCCGTCAAGGAGCCAAGGTGTACTTGCAATGTGGCGATAAAGCTCATGCAGAGAGAGTTGCGGAATGTTTTTGGCAAGTGGAAGCGAGTGATTTTGTTGCGCATAATCTAGTGGGTGAAGGTCCGAAATACGGCACTCACATTGAAATTGGGCATGTAGGTGTGAAACCTTCTTGGAACCGCCAACTGGTAATAAATTTGGCCGATAATCATACAACCTTTGCGAACGCCTTCACAGAGGTGGTAGACTTCGTCCCCTGCGAAGAAAAAGCAAAACAATTGGCGCGTGAACGTTATAAATTGTACCGCCAAGCTGGCTATCAATTGCAGACAATTGAAATCCAGTATCCCTAAATCTAACGGGATAAAACTTAAGGTTCATCCTTATAGTTAAGCTCTCTTACTAAAGAGAACTCACTTATAGCGATAGACTTAAATTAACCATCAAAGTATCCATTTAAGAGCACTATGGAAAAGACATACAACCCAACATCAATCGAACAAGATCTGTATAAGACTTGGGAAGAAAAAGGCTACTTTAAGCCTCACGGTGACACATCAAAAGACGCATACAGCATCATGATCCCGCCACCGAACGTCACTGGTAGCCTTCACATGGGTCACGCATTCCAAGATACCATTATGGATACCTTGATTCGTTGCCAACGCATGAAGGGTAAAAACACCCTTTGGCAAGTGGGTACTGACCACGCTGGTATTGCAACTCAAATGGTTGTTGAGCGTAAAATCGCAGCAGAAGAAGGCAAAACCAAGCACGATTACGGCCGTGACGCATTCATCGATAAAATTTGGGAATGGAAAAACGAGTCTGGTGGCACAATCACTAAACAGCTTCGTCGCTTAGGTGCATCTGTTGATTGGGATCGTGAACGTTTCACTATGGATGACGGCTTCTACAAAGCGGTTCAGGAAGTATTCGTTCGTCTATACAAAGACGACCTTATCTACCGTGGTAAACGTTTGGTTAACTGGGATCCAAAGCTGCACACAGCAATTTCTGATCTTGAAGTTGAAAACAAAGACGTTAAAGGCAACATGTGGCACTTCCGCTACCCTCTAGCTGATGGTGTTAAAACTACTGACGGTAAAGACTACATCGTTGTTGCAACTACTCGCCCTGAAACCATGCTTGGTGATACAGGTGTTGCCGTAAACCCAGAAGATCCTCGTTATAAAGATCTTATTGGTAAAGAAATTATCCTTCCTATCGTTGGTCGTCGTATCCCTATTGTGGGTGACGAACACGCTGATATGGAAAAAGGTACTGGCTGTGTGAAAATCACACCGGCGCACGACTTCAACGACTATGAAGTAGGTAAACGCCACCAGCTACCAATGATCAACATCTTCACTTTTGATGCAAACATCCGTGACGCAGCAGAAGTATTCAACTCTAACGGCGAAGCGAGCACTGCATACGGCACTGACATTCCTGCTAAATACCAAGGTGTTGAACGTTTTGCTGCGCGTAAAGCGATCGTTGCAGAATTTGAAGAACTTGGTCTTTTAGAAGAAATCAAAGATCACGACCTAACCGTTCCTTACGGTGACCGTGGTGGCGTAGTTATCGAACCAATGCTAACTGACCAATGGTATGTACGCGCAGGCATTCTTGCGAAGCCAGCTGTTGAAGCGGTTGAAAACGGCGACATTCAATTCGTACCTAAGCAATACGAAAACATGTACTTCTCTTGGATGCGTGACATTCAAGACTGGTGTATCTCTCGTCAGCTTTGGTGGGGTCACCGTATCCCAGCTTGGTATGATGCTCAAGGCAATGTATACGTAGGCCGTACTGAAGAAGAAGTTCGTGCGGACAACAACATTGCTGCTGATGTAGCGCTTAACCAAGACGAAGACGTTCTGGATACTTGGTTCTCTTCTGCGCTTTGGACGTTCGGCACACTTGGCTGGCCAGAGAAAACCGACGCACTAAAAGTATTCCACCCATCTGAAGTATTGGTGACTGGTTTTGACATCATCTTCTTCTGGGTTGCTCGTATGATCATGATGACCATGCACTTCATCAAAGATGAAGATGGCAAACCACAAGTACCATTTAAGACTGTTTACGTTACCGGTCTAATTCGTGACGAAAACGGCGACAAGATGTCGAAATCGAAAGGTAACGTGCTTGACCCTATCGACATGATCGATGGTATTGATCTTGAGTCACTGGTAACTAAGCGTACTGGTAACATGATGCAGCCGCAACTTGCTGCGAAAATCGAGAAAAACACGCGTAAAACTTTCGAAAATGGTATCGAACCATACGGTACTGACGCACTACGCTTTACCCTAGCAGCAATGGCTTCTACAGGTCGCGATATCAACTGGGATATGAAGCGTCTTGAAGGTTACCGTAACTTCTGTAACAAACTATGGAACGCAAGCCGTTACGTAATGATGAATACAGAAGAACAAGATTGTGGTTTCGCAGCAGGTGCAGAGCTTGAATATTCTCTAGCGGATAAGTGGATCGAATCTCAGTTTGAACTCGCTGCTAAAGCGTTCAACGAGCATATCGACAACTACCGTTTGGATATGGCAGCAAACACGCTGTACGAATTCATCTGGAACCAATTCTGTGACTGGTATCTAGAGCTAACGAAACCAGTATTGTGGAAAGGCACTGAAGCGCAGCAACGCGCAACACGTCGCACGCTAATCACAGTACTAGAGAAGACTCTACGTCTTGCTCACCCAGTATTGCCGTACATCACTGAAACTATCTGGCAAAGCATCAAGCCACTAGTAGATGGTGTTGAAGGAGACACTATCATGCTACAGGCTCTGCCTCAGTACGATGCTGCGAACTTCAACCAAGAAGCATTAGACGACATCGAATGGGTGAAAACCTTTATTACGGCGATTCGTAACCTGCGCGCAGAGTACGACATCAACCCAGGTAAACCACTTGAAGTGATGCTGAAGGCAGCAAATGAGCAAGATGCTGCGCGTCTTGAAGCGAACAAACAAGTACTGGTTTCTCTAGCGAAACTGGAAAGCGTTCGCGTGCTTGCTGCAGGTGAAGCAACGCCTGCATGTGCAACAGCACTTGTAGCGAAATCAGAGCTGATGATCCCTATGGCTGGTCTAATCGATAAAGATGCAGAACTGGCTCGTCTAGCGAAAGAAGTGGCGAAAACTGAAGGCGAAATCAAACGTATCGAAGGCAAGCTAGGTAACGAAGGTTTCGTTGCTAAAGCACCTGAGCAAGTTATTGCGAAAGAGCGTGAAAAGCTTGAAGGTTACAAAGATACTCTTGCGAAGTTAGAAGAGCAGAAAGCAACGATTGCTGCACTTTAATCTAAGCTAACAACCAAACTAAAAAGGCAGCCTAGGCTGCCTTTTGTTTATCTATTAATTCTAAACTACTCGTATTAATTCTAAACCACTCGGTTTTGCTCTGTTCCTGCAACGAATGCTTCAATGTTATTCATCAGAATCTTTGCTAACTGACTGATGGCAGAATCACTGCCCCACGCGACATGGGGTGTCAGCAATAAGTTAGGCAGATCCATATTCGCTAACAGCGGATTATCAATATCGGCAGGCTCTTGGGTAAAGACATCCACACCTGCCCCTGCAATTTGACGCTTCTTCAGCGCATCCACCAACGCAAGTTCATCAACCAATCCACCGCGACCAGTGTTAATCAGAATCGCATTAGGCTTCATCTGAGTAAACTCTTGCTGCGAAATAGTATTTCGAGTGGCTTCACTTAGAGGGCAATGCAGCGAAATCACATCTGACTGCTGCAATACTTTTTCAAATGGCAGGTATCCTTCGCGACAATCCGAAGACCCTTTACGTTCAGCGTAAACAACATTCATACCTAGCGCTTTCGCCATCTCAGCCGTTGCCTTACCTAAAGCCCCACTGCCAATAATGCCCAGTGTGGAACCAGCAATATCACCGATAGGATGAGTAAAGAAACAGAACTGTTTATTACGCTGCCATTCTCCAGCAGCGATGTCGTGGTGATACCCCATCAGATTACGGCGAAGGGCAAACATCATTCCAATGACGTGCTCTGGCACGGAACGTGTCGCGTATCCTTGAACGTTGCAAACGGCAATTTTGTTCGCTCGGCAAAATTCAATATCCACGTTATTCACGCCAGTGGCAGAAACAGCAATTAGCTTAATCTGAGGTAGCTGAGCCAAGATGTCACCGCTAATCACCACTTTATTGGTAATCACGATATCTGCGTTGTAAATGCGCTCAAATACCTGTTCAGGATTGGTAAAGTCGTATTCTTGCCATTCATGTTCAATGGCAAGAGGCGGTAACTCGATATGCTTGGGGATAGTAGCTCGATCAAGGAAGACGATTTTAGGGACTGACATGTTTACTCCTTTATAGCCACCTAATAAGCATTACGATTTAGGCAGCGTTTTATAATCTGGCAATTTTCTCTCAGGATCGAAGTGCTGCAAAATTTCTTCCTGTGCTTCGGGATAAAAGTCACAAGGAACAAAAATACTTCGTAACCAATGGCTGCGAGGATGATAAAAACTCAATTCGGCAGCGTGCAGCTCCAAACGGTCTGTGAAATCAATCGCTTCCTGTGGCGCATAAAATTCATCGCCAACAATTGGATGACCCAATGCCATCATATGAACACGTAATTGATGAGAACGTCCAGTCACTGGAAGCAAACGAACGACAGTTGTTTTCTCTTCACGCTTAACCACATGGAACATAGTTTGCGACGGTTTACCATTTTCAAAACAAACCATTTGTTTTGGACGGTTTGGCCAGTCACAGATTAAAGGCAAGTCAATCATGCCCTCATCCTGCTCTACAATTCCCCACACGCGGGCGTAATAGATTTTATGTGTCAGGCGATATTGGAACTGCTTCTTCAACGCCGATTCCATATAGGTGTTCTTGCCAAACAGCATTAAGCCGGACGTCGACATATCTAAGCGGTGAACGACTTTCACGTCTGGGTATTGCTCGACCAAGCGACTCCACATGCTGTCATAGTGCTCTTCAAGTCTCCCCGGAACAGACAGCAATCCAGACGGTTTATTAACCGCAATAATGTAGTCATCCTCATATACCACATCAATCCACGGTTCCGTTGGTGGGTGGTATTCAGTCATCGCCATGAAAGTCATCTCAAATAAAAAAATCGGCGCATTATAGCAGCTAAAAAGCCCACTGTTATCTGCAAAATGAAGTAACGATTACAGCACCAAATGCCTCAACGATACGGAATACGAAAAAAGTTTCAAATACCTTGTAAATATAAATTGACACAAAAAACATCTGTGATATTGATGTGTAGTATTGACATTAAAGTCAACCTGACCGGCTAAGCTGGCGGGCTATAAAAAATAAATTGAACACAACATCACAATTCTAAGGAATAACAAGAATGGAAAACGCCGTATCATATCCATCAGAACAACGGCTATCTTTGTCTCAACTATTACGCTCTTTAGGGCCTGGGATAATGATGGCTGCAGCTGCTGTTGGTGGCTCACATCTCGTTGCATCAACCAAAGCTGGCGCTATTTATGGCTGGCAATTAGCAATACTGATTCTGCTGGTAAACTTATTTAAATACCCATTTTTTAAAGCAGGTGTTCAGTACACCATGGGCACAGGCCAAAGCCTTGTCGAAGGTTATGCGAAGCTCGGTAAACCTTACCTGTGGGTATTCACAATCCTTGCTGTTTTCTCAGCTGTAGTAAACACAGCAGCACTACTGATGTTCAGTGCAAGTTTGCTTGGCTACTTCGTGCCATTTGAACTGTCACTACCAGTGCTATGTGGCATCGTATTAGTAACCTGTCTAGTGATTCTATTCGCAGGCCACTACAAAGCTTTAGACACGTTATCTAAAGTCATCATGGCGGTACTAACGATTGCTACACTACTTGCTGTTGCCATTGCTGCAGCAAACTCTGCACCAGTGAGTGCAGTTGCAGCGGAAACACCATCTCCATGGACTCTAGCTGCCATTGGCTTCCTAGTAGTAACAATGGGTTGGATGCCAGCTCCGATCGAAATTTCAAGCCTGACTTCTGTATGGCTGAAATCTCAATGTCGCCACCAAAAAGTAACAGCTCAATCTGCACTGTTTGACTTCAACGTTGGTTACATCGGTACTGCTATTCTAGCAGTTGTGTTCCTAGCACTCGGTGCATTGGTACTAAATGGCACAGGTGTGGAACTGTCTAAATCAGGTGTGGGCTTCTCGCATCAGCTTGTCGGTCTTTACGCATCAACCATTGGTGAATGGTCTCGTTACCTAATCGCTGTTATCGCGTTCTTCTGTATCTTCGGTAGTACGATTACAGTTATTGATGGTTACTCACGTGTAATTGCAGAATCACAACGCCTAATCAAAGAAGACAAAGAGCAAAGCCCTAAAGTACTTCAATCGTGGATGATCGTGGTTTCAGCAGTGTCATTGGCAATCATTTTGTTCTATGCATCAGCATTGATCCCAATGCTTGATTTCGCAATGATCATGGCATTCATGACAACACCTGTATTCGCACTGTTGAACTACATTCTAGTGACGAAAACGGCACTACCGAAAGAGCTAGCTGTAGGTCCGAAACTAAAAGCACTGTCTGTTCTTGGCCTAGTGTACCTATTTGGTTTCCTTGCACTGTTCATCTGGTGGAAATGGATTATGTAATTTAGCCAGCGACTTTAATTTCAAGTCGTTTGGATAGAATACGAATAGATAAACAAAAGGCCTTCTGATGAAGGCCTTTTTATTGGATAACTTTTTCTACTCAGCTTTTACTACTGAAATGTCACTTAGTTGTGTGCAACAACAATCAGACGAAGGGAATCTAGCTGGTATTGAGCCTGACTGATGTAACCAGAAAGCTCGTTAACCTGCTGTTCAATCACTTCAATCTCTTCATCACGAATGTTCGGATTCACGGCTTTCAGCGCCTGTAAACGCTCCAGTTCAGAGTTTAAGCTATGCTCCATCTCTTTCTGTGCTTTTTCACGAATTGTTTTCACCTCTTCCACAGCGAACGTTTCACTTGCCGTGATTAAACGATGTACATCATTTTGTACACTGCTGACCAATTTACTGGCTAAATGACGATTCACAGGGCTGAGCTGGCGGTTGAAGCCTTCAAACTCAACTTGGCTTGAGAGGTTATTACCACGCGCATCCAATAGAATACGAATAGGCGTTTGTGGTAAGAAACGGGAAATACCACTACGCTTTGGCGCTTGGGCATCCACTAGATAAACCAACTCCAACAAAATCGTCCCTACTGGCAACGACTTGTTTTTCAGTAGGGATACCGCAGAAGTCCCCACACCTTCACTCATTAGAAGATCAATACCACCTTGAATCATTGGGTGTTCCCAACTGATAAAGTGCATATCCTCACGGGACAGAGCGGTATCGCGATCAAAAGTGATTGTCGCACCCTCATAAGGTAAACCTGGATAGCTTGGCACCATCATGTGTTCCGACGGTGTTACTACAAGCGCATTTTCACCGTGGTCATCTTGGTTCAAGCCAATGGTATCAAACAGACTTAATGCGAAAGTGACCAAGTTTGTATCACCATCTGTCGCTGCAATTTTCTCTGCAATCTCTAACGCTTTGTCACCACCGTTAGAGTGCATCTCTAACAGACGATCGCGACCATGTTCTAATTGAGATTTTAGTGTTTTATTCAGCTTCGCAGATTCTTCAATGATCTCTTCCAGATCATCGCTGCCACCAGCCGCCAACGCAGGAACTAAGCGTGATACAAATGCGTCATAAACCGCGCGACCCGTCGGGCAAGTTTCTGCAAAAGCATTTAAACCTTCATCGTACCAACGAGCCAAAATGCCTTGCGATGTGCCTTCAAGGTAAGGAACAAAAATATCAATGTCACGCTGCTGACCGATACGATCCAAACGTCCGATACGCTGCTCAAGCAAGTCAGGGTTAAACGGTAGATCAAACATCACCAACTGACTAGCAAACTGGAAGTTACGACCTTCTGAACCGATTTCACTACAGATAAGAACCTGAGCACCACCCTCTTCTTGCGCGAAATACGCAGCCGCTTTATCACGCTCGATGATCGACATACCTTCATGGAACACCGTTGCGCGAATACCTTCACGCTCGCGAAGCGCTTGCTCAAGTTGTAATGCTGTGCTGGCGCGTGACGCAATAACAAGGATCTTATCACTGCGTTTTGCTTTTACTTTTTCAATCAGCCAGTTAACACGTGAATCAAACTGCCACCAACTTGAGTTTTCGCCTTCAAACTCTTGGAAGATCTCTTCTGGATAGAGCATCTTCATCGCGCGAGCTTCAGGAGTGATCTTTCCACCAATCAATCCCGACACGCGCATAGACGTCTCATACTGAGATGGAATTGGCATCGGCATCAAATGCACATTACGAGTGGGGAAACCTTTCACCGCTGCACGTGTATTTCTAAACAGAACACGACCAGTTCCGTGACGATCCATTAAGTTATCAACCAACTCTTGGCTAGCAGAAGCTTTCTCTTCGTCGCTCGCTTGGCTTTCCAGCACACGGAATAGCGGCTCAACGTCTTGCTCAGAGAGCAATTCAGTTATTTGGTTTTTCGCATCATCACTCAACTTCTGACCAGAAAGCAGTGCGCTTACCGCATCGGCAACTGGCGCATACTGTTCTTCTTCCTGAACAAAGGCTTCGTAATCATAGAAACGATCAGAGTCCAGCAGACGAAGACGTGCAAAGTGACTCTCGCGACCAAGCTGCTCAGGTGTTGCAGTTAGAAGAAGCACACCCGGTGTACGTTCAGCTAAACCTTCAATCACTTGGTATTCACGGCTCGGATTGTCCTGAGACCACTCAAGGTGGTGCGCTTCATCGACTACCAGCAAGTCCCATTCAGCTTCTATTGCCTGTTCAAAACGCTGACGACTCTTGCGTAAAAAGCCCAAAGAGCACAATACATATTGTTGAGTCTCAAATGGGTTATCCGCTTCAGCAAACGCTTCAACACAGCGCTCTTCATCAAAGATAGAGAAGTGCAGGTTAAAACGACGCATCATCTCCACCAGCCATTGGTGTTGTAGTGTTTCAGGAACCACAATCAGAATGCGCTCTGCGCGACCAGAAAGCACCTGCTGGTGAATGATCATGCCTGCTTCGATGGTTTTACCCAAACCCACTTCATCAGCCAACAAAACACGTGGTGCATAACGACGACCCACTTCATGAGCAATATAGAGCTGATGAGGAATCAAACCCGCACGCATACCACACAAGCCACGCATTGGACTCTTGTGTTGCTGAAATTGGTTAGTCAGAGAGCGGTAACGCAACACAAAATTGTCCATACGATCAATCTGACCTGCGAACAGCTTATCTTGCGGCTTGTTGAATCGAATTTGGTTGCTTAGGAAGATTTCACGCAGAGCCACGCCTGACTCTTCTGTGTCTTCACGAGTTCCGAGGTAGGTTAGCAAGCCCTGTTCTTCAACCACTTGCTCTACTTTGAGTGACCAGCCTTCTTGGCTATCAATAACGTCGCCGACATTAAATGTCACTCGTGTTACTGGAGCGTCATTGCGAGCATACACTCGGTTTTCTTCTGACGCTGCAAACATAAGAGTAACAGTTCGCGCATCCATTGCTACGACGGTACCTAAACCTAAATCGCTTTCCGTATCGCTAATCCAGCGTTGCCCCAAAGCAAAAGTCATTAATCGACTACCTCATCAATTTGGATTGGATAATTATAAGTAGAAATCTGCCGCATAAAGAATTCAGCTCCTAATTATGATCGCTTTAGGAGAGTGCAGCAGAAAAAGGTCGCTAATCTTACTTGATGGCGTGATACAGGTCACGCTCAATCCCAGCATTTTTTATTCTAGTGTGCGATGACATCAAACTGTAAAAAACCGATGGCATTTCTTAGCTATGAAGTTGCTATACTCAATACAGGTAAACAGATAAAACCGAATGAAAATTTGGCACAAAGTCTGCTTATCACAACAGTGAGTATCAACTCGGGTTTGCAGTAAGTCGCAATAGATCGAAAGCCTACCCAAAGCGTACGATTCGTTGCGACCTCTGGATGTAAACATCCTATGAAAGCAAGCTATACGATAGCAAGGAGACGCTTATGGGCGATACCGATCGGAAACTGTTTGTACTGGATACCAATATCCTACTTCATGAACCTCTAGCCATTTACTCCTTCCAAGAACATGATGTGGTCATCCCCATGACCGTCCTCGAAGAACTCGACCGAATCAAAGACAGCAAACGCGATGTTGCACGCGACGCTCGTGTAGCGATTCGAGCGTTGGAGAATTTGTTCCACGATGCGACACCAGATGAGATATCAGAAGGGATCCCTTTTACCAAACAAAGCAGTGCGACCGGCACCATTTCAATCTTAGCCGACTATGATGTCCACGAGAGCGTAAAAGCTTTCACCGACAAAGAAGGCGACAACCGTATACTTAACGCTGTGCTCCATTTGCAGAACAAACGCGCCCCTCGCTCGGTTGTTCTGATCACCAAAGACATCAACATGCGTCTACGTGCTAAAGGCGCTGGCGTTCGTTATGTCGAGGACTACCGTACTGACCAACTGATTGACGACGTTCAGTACCTAACCAAAGGTTTCCAGACTAGACCGGGAAATTTCTGGGATCAGATTGAGAATGTAGATAGTTATGCATTAGAAGGCAAAACCTACCACAAACTTGACCGCGAACCTTTTGAACCCACCTACATCAACCAATATGTTATCGATGAAGAGAGTGATTTTGCAGCGCGTGTAGAGACCATTACCGAAGATAAAATTACTCTGCGAGACAAGAGCCGCGAGCGCATGATGCACCGCAAAGCTTGGGATATCATGCCTAAGAACATCTACCAAGCGATGGCGTTAGATGCTCTGCTCGACCCTGAAATTGACCTCGTTATTCTTACAGGCGCTGCCGGTAGTGGAAAAACATTGCTAGCGATGGCTGCGGCATTAGAGCAGACCGTTGAGAAGAAGATGTTCGATAAGATCATCGTTACTCGTAACACCCCTGATATCGGCGAGTCTATCGGTTTCCTTCCGGGTACAGAGGAAGAAAAAATGATGCCTTGGCTGGCAGCCGTTACCGATACACTGGAAGCTCTACATAAGAACGACCACTGTACAGAAGGCTCTTTGAAATACATTGTTGATAAAGCCAACATTCAGTTCAAATCGATTAACTTTATGCGTGGACGCTCAATTCAAGACGCCTTTGTATTGCTTGATGAGTGTCAAAACCTCACAGCCTCACAAATCAAAACCATCATCACTCGTTGTGGTGAAGGCACGAAAATCGTCTGTTCTGGTAACCTTGCACAGATCGATTCCCCATACTTAACCCCCGTAACATCGGGGCTCACCTACATGGTTGAACGCTTCAAAAACTTTGAAGGTAGTGCCAACATTCACCTTAACGGTGTGGTTCGCAGCCGCCTAGCAGAGTTCGCCGAAGAGAATTTATAAGCATTTTTGGCGAGATGTTAAACGCATCTCGCCTTTTATTTAAAATAATTATTCACTTTTGTAGCATTTCTATGTTTAACTAGCCGTACTCGTTATTTGTATTTAAGGACTGAGTCATGGCTTTCAATTTACGTCACCGCAATTATCTTAAACTGCTTGATTTTACGCAGAAAGAAATCCAATTCCTGTTGGATCTCTCTGCTGATTTAAAACGAGCAAAAAAAGCGGGCACTGAGCAAAAAAAATTAATAGGTAAAAACATCGCGCTCATTTTTGAAAAAGCCTCTACTCGTACTCGATGCGCATTTGAAGTCGCTGCTTTTGATCAAGGTGCACAAGTCAGTTACTTAGGTCCTTCAGGTTCACAAATTGGCGACAAAGAGTCGATGAAAGATACCGCTCGCGTACTAGGACGCATGTACGATGGTATTCAATACCGTGGTTTCGGTCAGGAGATCGTCGAAGAATTGGGTAAATATGCAGGTGTTCCGGTTTGGAACGGCTTAACAGATGAGTTTCACCCAACTCAGATACTGGCAGATTTCTTAACCATGCAAGAATACTCGCGCGGTAAACCACTGAGCGATGTGAAGTTCGCTTACCTCGGCGATGCCCGTAATAACATGGGTAATTCACTCATGGTGGGTGCGGCAAAAATGGGGATGGATATCCGTTTGGTTGCACCAAAAGCGTACTGGCCTGACGCCGAGTTGGTGCAAACCTGCCAACAATTAGCAGCAGAAAGCGGCGCAAAAATTACCCTCACTGAAAATGTTGTGGAGGGCGTCACAGGTTGTGATTTTCTTTATACTGACGTTTGGGTCTCTATGGGTGAAGCACCAGAGGCGTGGGATGAGCGTGTTGCGCTAATGAAGCCTTATCAGGTCAATATGGATGTGATAAAGGCAACCGGCAATCCTCATGTGAAGTTCATGCACTGCTTACCAGCATTCCACAACGATGAGACCACTATCGGCAAGCAAGTCGCTGAAAAATTCGGTATGAAAGGACTTGAAGTGACAGAAGACGTATTTGAGTCAGACTACTCAATAGTGTTTGATGAAGCGGAAAACCGCATGCACACCATCAAAGCGGTAATGGTGGCTACGCTCGGTGACTAGCTAGGAGATAAATTGCGTAATCGCTTGCGTCACTGAAAACTAGGCGTATAATGCCCAACAATTTGTCTAGGGGGGCTCAATGAAATTGATGCATATTGACGTTCGTGCAGCTAAAGATTTCGGTAAGCAATTACGCTTACAGGGCAAACTGTTTTCCCCCGTTGTTGAATTTTAAAGCCTCCCATATTGGGGGGCTTTTTTATGACTTTAAGAAAATGATAGGGAAGAAGATCATGGCTAACTCGCTTTATAAAAAGCACATCATCTCCATTTCTGAGCTTTCAAGACAAGAATTGGAATTGATTGTTCAAACTGCAGGCCAGCTTAAAGCTGAACCAAAACCAGAACTGATTAAAAACAAAGTCGTTGCAAGCTGTTTCTTTGAGCCGTCTACTCGTACGCGCTTATCCTTTGAAACCGCTATTCAGCGCATCGGCGGCAGTGTTATCGGTTTTGATAACGGCGGTAATACCTCTTTAGCAAACAAAGGGGAAACACTGGCTGATTCAGTTCAAATCATCACCTCTTATGTGGACGCTTTTGTTATGCGTCATCCGCAAGAAGGCGCTGCGCGTCTAGCTTCTGAGTTTTCTAATGGTGTTCCTGTCATCAACGCAGGCGATGGTTCAAACCAACACCCAACTCAAACCCTACTTGATTTGTTTACTCTGTATGAAACTCAAGGTCGACTAGACAACCTGAATGTCGCTTTTGTTGGTGACTTAAAATACGGTCGTACCGTACATTCACTTGCTCAAGCTTTGGCGAAATTTGATAACAACCGCTTCTTCTTTGTGGCACCAGACGCCTTAGCAATGCCTGATTACATTTGTGAAGAGTTGGATGAAGCTGGCGTGGAATACAGCGTACACAGCGATATGGAAAGCGTAATTCCTGAGCTCGACATTCTCTACATGACTCGCGTACAGAAAGAGCGTTTTGACCCATCTGAATACTTGCACATTAAGTCAGCTTTCGTTTTAACAGCATCGATGCTTGAAAACGCACGCGAGAATATGAAGGTTCTTCACCCACTTCCTCGCGTTGACGAAATCACTACAGATGTGGATAAAACACCTCACGCTTATTTCTTCCAACAAGCGAGCAACGGTGTTTATGCACGCGAAGCGCTGTTAGCTCTTGTTTTGAACGAATCACTGTAATTGGAGACTGTCATGAGTAAAGAAACCAAACTGCAAGTTGAAGCCATCAAAAACGGCACAGTGATTGACCATATTCCGGCAAAAGTGGGTATAAAAGTTCTAAAGCTATTTGATATGCATAACACTCAACAACGAGTGACTATTGGTTTGAACTTACCGTCTTCAGCGCTTGGACATAAAGATCTATTGAAGATTGAGAATGTGTTTATCAACGAAGAGCAAGCGAACAAACTGGCGCTTTATGCTCCGCATGCTACGGTAAACCAAATCGAAAATTACGAAGTAGTGAAAAAGCTTGCTTTGGAACTGCCAGAGAAAATCAACAGTGTGTTTGCTTGTCCAAACAGTAACTGTATTTCACACAATGAACCGGTAGAAAGCAGCTTTCGTATTTTCGAGAAAAACAACGATATTCGTTTGAAATGTAAGTACTGCGAAAAGGTTTTCTCTCGCGAAATTGTCACTGAGCGCGAAGGTTAATCAAGCCTTTACCTATTAAGGTATAAAAGGCAAACTGCTAGGGTCTGTTTTCCAATTCGGTATACAGACCCTTTTTGTATCAATGTCAGCCCAAATCTACAAAGCTAGCATTGCTAATAACCTGAATAAGAATGGAATAAGAACCATGACAAAAGTTTTGCACACAGAATCTGCTCCAGCGGCAATTGGTCCATACATTCAAGGTGTTGACCTTGGCAATATGGTTTTAACTTCTGGCCAAATCCCAGTAAACCCAGTAACGGGTGAAGTTTCTGACGATATCGCTGTTCAAGCACGTCAATCTCTAGACAACGTAAAAGCTGTGGTTGAAGCATCAGGTTTAACGGTTAGTGACATCGTAAAAATGACTGTTTTCGTAAAAGATCTAAACGACTTTGGAACTGTTAACGAAGTGTACGGTAAGTTCTTCGATGAACACAATGTGACTCACTACCCTGCTCGTTCTTGCGTGGAAGTGGCACGTCTACCAAAAGACGTGGGTATCGAAATCGAAGCCATTGCTGTACGTAAATAATTTCTTCCGTGACTAGGTTGTAAACACTAGACAGCAAAAAGGGTTGCACAAGCAACCCTTTTTAATTTCACATCAGAAACAGAACTATTTCGTGTTACGCTCAGCGACTTCTTTATCAAGCTCTTCCAATTTCACTTTCATGGCTTCATAGCACTGGTTTGAAAGATCACGCACCGACTTGTCTTTATACTCTTGGTAAGAAATGGGTGACAGCATTTCAACAATCACATGACCGTTATCCCAGCGATTTAAACTCAAATGACGAGTTGAGCTACAAACAATTGGAATCACAGGAACTTCTGCCCCCATTGCTGCATGGAAAGCACCAGTTTTAAATGGCAATAAGCCGCGACCGCGAGAACGAGTACCTTCAGGGAACATCCACACTGATACGTCGCTGTTTTTAATGCTATCAACTACTTGGTTAATGGTGCCTTTTGCTTTCGCTTTGTTGGCACGGTCAATCAAGATATTACCGGTCAACCAATAAAGCTGACCAAACAGTGGCATCCAAGCTAGGCTTTTCTTACCAACAGTCACGACTTTTGGCGTCACCGCAGAAGAAACGGTAAAAAGATCCCAGTTATTTTGGTGGTTCGCGATGTAAACCGCTTGACCACGTTTGTAAGCATCTTCAGGAAGGCGAAGTTCCAACTTGATACCGAACACTTTAGACATCGCTGCGAACATGCGACCAAACGTGAAAACGTGCTTAGGGTTACGAGGGCTTAATAAGCAGTAACCACATCCGAATATAAACATCACCACCGCAAAGATAGCAACAGCAATGATACGAAGTAATGCAATCATCTGTTTTCTCCAAAGGAGCTTAGCAACCCAAGTTCGTATACAAATAAAGTTCGTGTACAAATAAAGTTCAGGTAAAAGTAAAGCTCAGGGCAAAATAAAAAGCCGAAATCATGAGACTTCGGCCTATAAACTCACTTGAAAATTAGCTCGCTGCACGTACGCGCTGAATATTTGCGCCCAGAGCTGAAAGCTTATCTTCAATGCGCTCGTAACCACGATCAATGTGGTAAATACGATCTACGATGGTTTCACCGTGAGCGATACAACCCGCGATCACTAAGCTTGCTGATGCACGAAGATCTGTTGCCATCACTTGCGCACCACTTAACGATTCCACATCGCCACAAATAACTGTGTTACCTTCGATTTCTGCTTTCGCACCCATACGCATTAGCTCAGGCACATGCATGAAACGGTTTTCAAAAATCGTTTCCGTAATCACGCCACCACCTTTTGCCATCATGTTCAGCAAGGTGAACTGTGCTTGCATGTCGGTAGGGAAGCCCGGATGCGGAGCCGTGCGAATAGAAACCGCTTTTAGCTGACGACCAGTCATATCTAGACTAATCCAGTCATCACCAGTTTCAACGTGTGCACCCGCTTCTTCGAGCTTAGCAATAACCGCTTCTAGCAATTTAGCGTTGGTTTTACGACAAACAATTTTGCCTTTTGACACCGCTGCAGCCACTAGGAATGTGCCAGTTTCAATACGGTCAGCAACAACAGTATGTTTACCACCACCAAGAGACTCAACGCCTTCGATAGTAATAGTGTCAGTACCAGCACCCGTAATTTTCGCACCAAGTTGGTTTAAGAACTTAGCGGTATCAACGATTTCAGGCTCGCGCGCTGCGTTATCAAGAACTGTTTTACCTTCAGCTAATGTTGCTGCACACATGATAGTGATTGTCGCGCCGACGCTCACTTTATCCATCACAATATGCGCACCTTTAAGGCGACCATCAACACTGGCTTTCACGTAACCATCTTCTAAAACAATCGTCGCACCTAACTGCTCTAAGCCGTGGATATGAAGATCCACTGGGCGAGCACCGATAGCACAACCACCAGGTAAAGATACCTGACCTTCACCAAAACGAGCAACTAGAGGCCCTAAAGCCCAAATAGACGCACGCATGGTTTTTACTAAATCGTATGGTGCACAGAACTGGTTAATCTGGCTAGGGTCAACGTGAACAGAACCATTACGTTCTACTTTTGCGCCTAAGCGTTTAAGCAGTTCCATTGTGGTATCAATATCACGTAGGTGAGGAACATTACCCACCTCAACTGGCTCAGTCGCCAGAATAGACGCAAATAAAATTGGCAGTGCTGCGTTTTTAGCACCAGAAATGGTCACTTCGCCTTGTAGTGGCTTATCAGACCCAATAACTCGAAACTTATCCATTCACTAACCTTAAAGTGACATCAATTTTTTATCGCGAGCCCACTCTGCTGGCGTGAACGCTTTAATAGAAACGGCGTGAACGTCGTTGCGCTTAATATATTCCATTAATGGTCCATATATTAGCTGTTGTTTCTTCACACGGCTCATTGATTCAAAGCATTCATCCACGGCGATCACTTCGTAGTGACTACCTTCACCTTTACAGTGGATCTCTTGAAGGTTGAGTGCCTGATCTAAGATTTCTTTAAGTTGTGTGCTATCCACAATTCACCCCGTTGGAAATTTGTATATGTTGAGCCATCAACTCATCAACGTTGCTCAACTGAAACAGTGTGCGCAGTTGGTCTGGCACAAAGCTGAGCATTATATGACAATTTCGTTTTTTTGCATGCTCTATTAGGTGAATCAACATCACCATCCCAGCAGAATCAATACGTTCAACGTTCTGTAAAGAGACTTCAAACTGAGCTGTTTCTGGTTGCCAGTGCTGCAAAGATTGCCATAAGAGCGGCACCTTATCACGATCGAGCGCTCCGGTCAGCTTCGCAATACTCGAATTCATCATCTGCCATTGCGGATGCATCATTGTGTCTTGCTCTCAAATCGAATCGGTTGTTGAGACAAATCTTGCAGTTCTTTCGCCACGGCTAAAATACCTTCTTGGCGAATTTTGCCATTCCATTCCGATTGCTTGCTGGATAAGAAACTGATCCCTTCAGCAATCATATCGAAAGCTTTCCAATCGCCAGATTTCTCTTTGCGCAGCTTAAATTCCAACTTTATGTTTGGGCGTGGCGCATCCACAATATCCACTTTAATACTTGAAATACGACGGTCATCTTCAAGCTGCGGTTCAGGTCCAAACTCAATTTCTTGAGTGGTATATTGAGTCAAAACCTGAGCGTAGTTCGTTACCAAGTAAGCTCTAAAAGCAGCCACAAACTCACCAACATCTTCTCTTTTAGCCCCTTTCAAATTAGGGCCAAGCAGTTTCAAAGCTGCATATTGATCATTGATATAAGGCATTAACTCTTCTTCAACGATCACTTTTAGATAATCTGGATTTTCTTGAATCTTTGGTTGCTCAGCTTTCAAACGGCCAAATGATTGTTCAGCCACTTGTTTCATCATTTTGTATGGATCAGTACGGTCAATTTCTTGAGCGTTTACTGTCCACGACAAGAGCAATACCAAAAATGTGGTGACATAACGTTTCAACATGGTTTACTCCTCGCTTGCCTTACTTTCCGAGCCGCCTACGCTATACAAAACTTGGCCAATTAAGTCTTCTAGGATTAATGCAGACTTTGTATCTTCAATCAGATCGCCATCTTTCAACATCTCTTCGTCTTCAAAAACAAAGCCAGGAATTAAGCTGACGTACTGTTCACCAATGAGTCCAGAGGTCAATATATGTAAGCTCGAGTTATCTGGAAATTGATCATATTGACTATCAATTGCCATTGTCACAACAGGTAGCAAACTGCTCTTATTCAATACAATAGATGAAACTCGGCCAACAACCACCCCGCCCACTTTGACTGGTGCACGTACTTTTAAGCTACCAATATTGTCAAACTC
The DNA here is from genome assembly GCF_058630515.1 of Vibrio sp. HM8-C. Classification (NCBI taxonomy): domain Bacteria; kingdom Pseudomonadati; phylum Pseudomonadota; class Gammaproteobacteria; order Vibrionales; family Vibrionaceae; genus Vibrio; species Vibrio sp. HM8-C. The sequence goes on along the minus strand of NZ_JBMMKS010000017.1, from coordinate 75,948 downwards.
AGCTCGGAGGGAATAAGTATCGTTTGATCCCAGACCTTTCACGTCAGCGACTTGAAAAATCATTACCAGAATTGCGCAAATCCCCGCTAGCACAAAACTTCCTACCCAAAATTCTAGTTTACGTGTCTGTTGCATGATTAGTTCCCAAACATCAATGCAGTCAATACAAAGTCTAGCCCCAATACAGCTAGAGACGAATGCACAACAGTTCTTGTCGTTGCTCGACTGATCCCTTCCGAAGTTGGAACCGCGTCATACCCATTGAACAGTGAAATCCAAGTGACTGTAATGGCAAACACCACACACTTGATCAAACTGTTACCAATATCTTCACCTAACTCAACCGATGCCTGCATCGTTGACCAGAAACTTCCGTGATCAATGCCTTTCCATTCAACACCAACCAACTGACCGCCCCAAATACCAACGGCCATGAAAATCATCGCAAGTAGTGGCATAGAAATCAGACCGGCCCACAATCTGGGAGCTATCACGCGCTTGAGAGGATCAACTGCCATCATTTCTAAACTGGAGATCTGCTCAGTCGCTTTCATTAAACCAATTTCTGCAGTTAATGCTGAACCCGCACGCCCTGCGAATAAAAGAGCAGTAACAACCGGACCAAGTTCACGCAGCAATGAAAGCGCCACCATTTGACCTAAACTGGTTTCCGCCCCGTAATCAACAAGGATGACGTAACCTTGTAAACTCAGCACCATTCCTATAAACAAGCCAGACACAATGATAATGGCTAATGATTGGACACCAATGCTATATAACTGTTTAACGAGAAGTGGAAAGTTTTTGATGGGATGTGGTCGCCCAAACAAGGCTCCGAAGACCATTAGACTTGCTCGTCCAAATGATTCGCACATGGCAAAAAAACGACGCCCAAGCTGGCTAACCCATTGAGAAAAATCAGCCAACATGAAAAAGGTCCTTTTCGATTGGTTGAACAGGATAGCGGAACGGTACAGGTCCATCCGCATCACCATTTAAGAATTGTTGTACACGAGGATCTTCAGCTTTATACAAATCTTCTGGTGTACCTTGAGCGATGACTTTCCCTTCGGCCAGCAGATATACCCAATCGGCAATACTCATCACTTCAGGCACATCATGAGAAACCACAACGGACGTCACGCCTAGTGCTTGATTCAAATTGCGAATCAGTTCCACGAGTACGCCCATAGTAATAGGATCTTGGCCAACAAATGGTTCATCATACATGATGAGTTCAGGGTCTAAAGCAATAGCACGAGCGAGTGCCGCTCTTCGTGCCATCCCTCCAGACAATTCACTAGGCATAAGTTCAGCCGCACCACGCAGGCCTACCGCTTCCAGTTTGAGTAATACCAATGTGCGGATTAACGATTCATCGAGTTCGGTATGTTCGCGAATTGGGAAAGCAACGTTATCGAATACGTTAAGGTCAGTAAACAGTGCGCCAGACTGAAACAACATGCTCATTTTCTTACGAGCTTTGTACAGTTTACTGCGACTTAAAGTGGGAATGTTACTTCCGTCAAACCATATTTCACCTTTTTCAGGATACAGTTGACCACCGATAAGCCGTAAAAGCGTTGTTTTCCCAATTCCTGAAGGTCCCATGATTGCGGTAATTTTACCTTTAGGGACGTGAAGGCTGATGTCATCAAAAATGATACGGTTAGCTCGGGAAAAGGTTAGATTGTTTATAGTGACTAAGTCAGTGTTAGACATACTGGCTGTTCGCTGCTGCAAGGTTCTCATCCATGTGATAAGCCATAATAAGCATATTCATCCCAAATTAAAAGCACTGTTCAATTACCTTTACATTGAAACCAAATTAAGACTTTAGTTCCACTTTTATCGGTCAATTTATTGATAAAACACTCATCTTTTCGTTTACATCAAGCGTAGGAGCAAATTTTCAATTGCTCTACATTTGTATACAACTTTGCTTTGGAATAAGAACAATAAATTGGAACTTCGGCTTCCCTTTTCCCCATCAAAGCGTCAAAATCGGCGGTTAAACATTTTAGTCGCTGGTTAAGTATAGGAATCCCCATGATCGAAGCTGTTGCGTTTCTTATTGTAGGTCTAATCATTTTAGTTTGGAGCGCCGATAAATTGGTCTTCGGTTCTGCAGCATTAGCACGCAACTTCGGTATCTCGCCACTTGTTATCGGTATGACGATTCTGGCAATGGGTTCATCCGCTCCAGAAATGATGGTATCAGCGACAGCAGCTCTAAATGGAAAAACCGACACGGCTGTTGGTAACGTATTAGGTTCCAATATTGCCAATATTGCATTAATTCTCGGTATTACCGCTTTAATCAAACCACTTTCGATCAGTTCGCCTGTTCTTCGAAGAGAATTCCCATTAATGATAGCGGTGACGCTGTTAGCGGGTGCTATCATGTGGAATAACCACTTGGGCTTCTATGAAGGCGTATTACTGTTTGCTCTTTTCGGTGTGTTTATCTTAGCGATGCTAAAAATTAGCCGCAATGAACAAAAGAATGGCGACCTACTTCTTGAAGAGCAAGAGTCAGAAGTACCTGAAGGCGTGAGCAATCCGAAAGCAGCGATGTGGATTGTTATTGGTCTTATTCTGCTGCCAATTTCAGCAGGTCTACTGGTTGATAATGCCGTGATTATCGCCAAGTATTTTGGCATGAGTGACCTTGTTATCGGTTTAACTATCATTGCCGTGGGAACCAGCCTTCCAGAGCTTGCAGCATCAGTAGCTGGGGTTCTAAAAGGTGAAGATGATATGGCTGTTGGCAATATAGTCGGATCTAACGTATTCAATATTTTGGCAGTGATGGGTATTCCTGGAATTTTAAATCCGTCAATGCTTAGCGAGCATGCTATGGGAAGAGACTTTTGGGTAATGCTCGGCGTATCTCTTTTGCTTGTAGTGATGGCTTTAGGTAAATCTCGCAGTATTAATCGAATTGAAGCCACGATTCTTTGTCTAACCTTTTTGGCGTACCAAAGTTATCTCTTTATGAACATGGCAGCGTAATTGGAGCGTAATATGTCTAACCACTTTGACTACCGCAGTGTTGCTCAGCAAGTGCTGACAACGGAAATCGAAGCACTACAACAGCTAGACCAATACATAAATGAAGATTTTAGCCGCGCATGCGACATGATACTAGACAACAAAAACGGCAAAGTTGTGGTGATGGGGATTGGTAAATCCGGTCATATTGGTAAAAAAATAGCAGCAACATTTGCAAGTACCGGTACTTCAGCTTTTTTTGTTCATCCTGGTGAAGCCTCACACGGCGATTTAGGCATGATTGAGCAAGGCGACATTGTACTGACGATCTCTAATTCTGGGGAATCAGCGGAAATTCTCTCGCTATTTCCTGTGCTGAAGCGACTAAACAACCGCATTATCAGTATGACAGGCAATCCTCAGTCAAATATGGCGAAACTGTCTGATATTCATTTGCAAATTACAGTGCCGAAAGAGGCATGCCCACTTAGCTTAGCTCCGACATCTAGTACAACTGCCACACTCGTCATGGGTGATGCATTAGCTGTTGCGTTGATGCAAGCTCGTGGATTTACGGCAGAAGACTTTGCACTTTCTCATCCGGGTGGTGCACTTGGCCGTAAACTGCTGATGAAGTTGGCTGATATCATGCATTTCGGCGATGCTTTACCTAAAGTAAAACCAACGGCTTTAGTAAGAGAAGCACTGCTAGAAATTAGCCAAAAAGGCTTAGGCATGACGGCAGTAACAGATGAAGATGATCACTTAATCGGTATTTTCACCGACGGTGATTTGCGCCGAATCTTAGATAAGCGCATCGATATTCATACAGCAACAATCAGTGAAGTCATGACGAAAAACCCGACGGTTGCTTCTCCAAATCTGTTGGCGGTTGAAGGTTTAAATCTGATGCAAGACAAGCGCATTAACGGCTTACTACTCGTCGAAGAAGGAAAAGTTGTCGGTGCACTTAACATGCACGATTTACTAAAAGCAGGAGTGATGTAATGTCTCAAACTGTTGAAACCCTTTATGGCTCTGTCGATTCATCGATTCTTGCTATCGCAAAGGACATAAAACTGCTAATTTGCGATGTCGACGGCGTGTTTTCCGATGGCCTTGTTTATATGGGAAACGATGGTGAAGAGTTAAAAACTTTCCACACTCGTGATGGCTACGGCGTAAAATCGCTGATGAATGCAGGCATTGAAGTCGCTATCATCACCGGCCGTCAGTCAAAAATCGTTGAAAACCGAATGAATGCACTCGGTATAAAGCTCATCTACCAAGGCCAAGATGATAAAGTTAAGGCCTATCACGATATTCGCCAAAAATTGGCGATCAAGCCAGAGCATACAGGCTATATTGGTGATGACTTAATAGATTGGCCAGTAATGGAAAAAGTAGCGCTCAGAGTATGTGTGGCCGATGGGCACCCTCTACTAGTTAAACGCGCTAACTATGTAACAACAATCAACGGTGGACGTGGCGCAGTTCGTGAAGTTTGTGATTTGATTCTACAAGCACGTAATGAGTTGGACGTTCATAAAGGCTTAAGTATATGAGTTTGTCTCGTATTCTTTATACGATACTATTTTTTGTCGCTTCATGGTCTGCTTACTACCTGTTCGACAAGGAACAAACTGCTGATATTCAAGTAGCTCCTAACATGGAACTACCGATGTTTAGCGGAATGAATTTAGATAACGTCTCTTACAACGAAAGCGGTGTGAGAAGTTATGTGATCACATCGACACATTTGGATCACTATGCCAAAAGCGGCAATACCATTTTTGATGCTCCGATATTAAAAATCTATCGCGAAGGAACCGATCAAGAGTGGGAGATCACAGCAAAGCGCGGTATTTTAGCTAAAGATAACGTCTTAACGCTGTATGATGATGTTATCGTGAAGAATTTACTCGACGATTCTGGTTTTGATAAGCTCACGACCACAAGAATGAGCATTCATCTCAAGAATCGTGATTTTTGGGCTGACAATCAGGTTGATTTGAACGGTCCTCAATTTGAAACAAATGGACAGGCGATGAAAGGTAACTTTGGTGACCATTCGGCTGTGCTTTATAACCATGTACAAGGTAGATATGAAACTCTCACACCTTAGTCTTATTGCTTGCTTACTGACTTCTGGTCAGGCTCTGGCTCTATCAACTGACAGCCAGCAACCTGTGTACATTGATTCTGATAGCCAACAGTTAGATATGAAAAGTAACCGTGTTACTTTTGTTGGCGATGTGAAGCTTAAACAGGGCAGTATTAATATCAATGCTGATAAGTTGATCGTTATTCGTGATGCAAAAACCGGACAAATAGAAGAAATAGAAGGCTATGGTGATGTAGCTACTTTTTCTCAGCTCACCGATGATGGTAAAACCCTGTACGGGGAAGCGAAAGAACTGTATTACAAAATGGCTGCAGATGAATTAACGATGATAGAAAAAGCCCTGTTGTCTCAAGACGACAGTGAGATTCGTGGTAATAAAATTCGTTACCAGATTTCATCGCAAAAACTTATTGCTGACAGCAACGGGGGCGGACGCGTTTCCACTGTTCTTCAGCCACAAGCAGCATCAAAAGAATAACTATGGCGATCCTAAAAGCAGAACATTTAGCGAAAAGCTACAAGAAACGAAAAGTCGTCTCTGATGTAAGCCTAAAAGTAGAATCCGGCCAAATCGTTGGACTACTTGGCCCAAACGGCGCAGGCAAAACAACTTCGTTCTACATGATTGTAGGTCTGGTTGCTCGAGACGAAGGTACGATTAGTATTGATGACAAAGACATCAGTATTTTGCCAATGCACAGTCGCTCTCGCATGGGTATCGGTTATTTGCCACAAGAAGCATCTATCTTCCGCAAGCTATCAGTGGAAGATAACATCATGGCAGTACTACAAACTCGCGAGGAGCTGAGCAGAGAAGAGCGTCAAGATAAATTGGAAGACCTGCTCGACGAATTCCACATTCAACATATCCGTAGCAGTGCTGGTATGGCATTGTCCGGTGGTGAACGTCGACGCGTAGAAATTGCTCGAGCCCTAGCTGCAAACCCTCAATTCATCTTATTGGATGAACCGTTCGCAGGTGTTGACCCAATTTCCGTTATCGACATTAAGAAAATCATTGAGCATTTAAGAGATCGCGGACTGGGAGTCCTGATCACCGACCACAACGTCCGAGAAACCTTGGATGTATGTGAAAAGGCTTATATTGTAAGTCAAGGGCAGCTCATCGCTGAAGGAACGCCGCAAGAAGTACTGAACAACGAACAAGTTAAGCAGGTATATCTCGGTGAACAATTCCGTCTATGATTAAAATCATGGGCAATTCTAACAACAAGGTAGTCGTTACTGAATGAAACCCTCATTACAGCTCAAGTTAGGCCAACAGTTAGCTATGACACCACAGTTGCAACAAGCGATTCGCTTATTGCAATTGTCCACACTCGATCTACAACAAGAGATCCAAGAAGCATTGGACTCAAATCCATTATTGGATGTTGAAGAACCAGGAGATGATTTGTCATCAGCAGAAAGCTTAACTAGCAGCCATGAGGAAAAAGACAACAGTACGGATATCCTAGATATAGAACCACAAGACAGCTCTGATTTGATTGAGAAATCTGAAATCAGTGTTGAGCTAGAAATCGATACCACTTGGGAAGATGTGTACAGTGCGAATACTGGTAGTACAGGTATTGCGTTAGATGACGATATGCCTATTTACCAAGGCGAAACAACACAAACTCTTCAAGATTACCTGTTGTGGCAACTCGATCTAACACCGTTTAGCGATAACGACCGCTCAATTGCACTCGCCCTTATCGATGCTATTGACGATTACGGCTACCTAACGGTTTCCCTAGAAGACATCCAAGAAAATTTCCACAGCGAAGAAATTGAATTGGACGAAATTGAGGCAGTACGAAAGCGAATTCAACAATTCGATCCTCTTGGCGTTGCCTCTCTAAACCTTCAAGACTGCCTGCTTTTACAATTGGCCACCTACCCTGAAGATACACCTTGGTTAGACAGTGCAAAACAGATACTGGCTAATCATATCGATCAACTTGGTAATCGCGATTACAAAGTCATATTGAAAGAGACTAAACTCAAAGAAGAAGACTTACGCGAAGTGCTTCAACTTATCCAACAGTTGGATCCACGACCAGGTAGCCGTATTGCTTCTGAGCATGCAGAGTACGTTATTCCTGATGTATCTGTGTATAAAGAGCATGGCAAATGGATTGTTACTATCAATCCAGATAGCGTTCCAAAATTGAAAGTGAACCAGCAGTACGCAAACCTTGGACGCGGTAACAGTGCTGAAAGCAACTATATCCGCACCAATTTGCAAGAGGCAAAATGGTTAATCAAAAGCTTAGAAAGTCGAAACGAGACTTTGCTCAAAGTTGCCAAATGCATAGTTGAACACCAACGTGATTTCTTCGAATATGGCGAAGAAGCCATGAAGCCGATGGTTCTAAATGACGTCGCTTTAGCAGTGGAAATGCATGAATCAACCATTTCACGTGTTACGACACAGAAATACATGCATACCCCACGAGGTATATTTGAACTGAAGTACTTTTTCTCTAGTCACGTCAGCACTGACAATGGTGGAGAATGTTCATCTACCGCGATTCGTGCACTGATCAAAAAACTGGTTGCTGCGGAAACCCCGGCAAAACCGTTGAGTGACAGTAAAATCGCGGCTCTACTTGCTGATCAGGGGATTCAGGTCGCAAGACGAACGATTGCGAAATACCGTGAATCTTTAGGGATTGCCCCCTCTAGTCAGCGTAAACGCCTACTTTAAGGCCAAACAGAGAAGGAAAGTCTATGCAAATCAATATCCAAGGCCATCACATTGATCTTACCGATTCAATGCAAGACTATGTTCACTCCAAATTCGAAAAACTAGAACGCTTTTTTGATCATATAAACAGCATTCAGGTGATTTTACGTGTTGAAAAATTGCACCAGATCGCCGAAGCTACGCTCCACGTAAATCAAGGGGAGATCCACGCCACTGCGGATGACGAAAACATGTACGCAGCGATAGATGGCCTGGTGGATAAACTCGTTAGACAACTCAACAAGCATAAAGAAAAGCTAAGTAGCCATTAATCATGCAATTAAGCGAAGTACTTTCATTGAGCTGCACAAAAAGTGCAGTTCAATGCTCTAGTAAAAAAAGAGCCCTCGAAATCATCAGCGAAATCGCTGCAGAATACACCGGTCAAAATGCCACAGAGTTATTTGAATGCATGCTCAGTCGTGAAAAAATGGGCAGTACAGGCATTGGTAATGGCATAGCCATTCCACATGCTCGAATGACATCAAGTGATAATGCAGTTGCTGTATTGGTTCAATGTGAAGAACCTATCGAATTTGATTCTATCGATAACCGCCCTGTTGACCTTCTATTTGCTCTTCTTGTTCCTGAAGAACAATGTAAAGAGCATTTGAAAACCCTTTCTTGCATGGCGGAACGTTTGAATGACAAACAAACATTGAAACAGCTTCGTAATGCACAAAGTGATGAAGAGCTATACAACATAATGGTTCAACAGCCACAGTAGGTATGCCTTATGCGTTTAATCGTTGTTAGCGGTCAATCTGGCGCAGGTAAAAGTGTTGCGTTAAGAGTTCTAGAAGACTTAGGTTATTACTGTGTTGATAACCTACCAGTGGTGCTGTTGGATTCATTTATCCAGTCTGTCCAAGGTAGCAAACAGAACGTAGCCGTTAGCATCGATATTCGTAACCTACCGAAAGAACCAACCTTAGTTGAAGATATCCTTCAGCAACTGAAACAAAATAATGATGTCAGTGTGCTGTTTCTAGATGCAAGCAAAGAAACGCTGCTCAAACGCTATAGCGAAACCCGACGCATCCATCCCCTATCTCTCAGTGACAAAAAACCAACATTAGAACAGGCCATTGAGCTTGAAAAACGTTTGTTGGAACCATTGAAAGAACAAGCTGATTTGCTGCTTGATAGCACAGGACAATCACTTCACGATTTAAGTGAAACGGTGAGAATGCGTATCGAAGGGCGAGAGCGTAAAGACCTTGTGATGGTTTTTGAATCTTTCGGGTTTAAATATGGTTTGCCAAGCGATGCTGACTATGTGTTTGATGTTCGCTTCTTACCAAATCCACACTGGCAGCCGGAGCTTCGACCACTGACAGGTCTGGACGCACCGATTAAATCATTTTTAGAAAGCCACAATGAAGTGCTTGAACTGAAGCAACAGATCCAACACTTTTTTGAACAATGGTTGCCTCTGCTTGAGAAAAACAATCGAAGCTATTTAACGATTGCGATTGGTTGTACAGGCGGAAAGCACCGTTCAGTCTATTTGACCCAGCAACTAGGGGAATACTTCTCTTTGTTAGGGCACCAAGTACAAATCCGCCATACGTCACTCGAAAAAAATCACTCATAGAGGATTCCCTATGCCACAAGCTAGCCGCACCGTTCTTATCCAAAATCGCCTTGGTTTACACGCTCGAGCGGCAGTCAAGCTAGTGGAGTTAGCTCAATCCTTTGATGCTGTGTTAACGATCCAAAGCCAAGAAGGTAAAGAAGCTACAGCCGATAGCGTCATGGGACTATTAATGCTTGAATCAGCCCAAGGTCAGAACGTGACTATTTCGGCAGAAGGTTCTCAAGCAGAACAAGCTTTAGATGCAGTTTGCCATCTGATTGAAGACAAGTTCGACGAGGAAGAATAACTTCCTCAGAGAAAATATCTGAACCATTTTGGATAAATTCAATCTATAAAATCTCCAATCTCAATAACTCCATCCACGACATGAATAGAATTAGCCTTTTCAATGTCAGGAGAAAGTTATACGCACACAAATAATTAATCTTTGCCAGCAAGTTACTATTAAATAAGACATAGAATTAAGTTAATATTCTGCGCATTGTAAGTATTCAATCACGAGGAGGAAGCCATGGCCGAGCAAATCGAGTTTGACCAAGCACATAACACCCTCCAAGAAATCACAGAAGCATTAGATAATGGTCGCTTCGTCCATGTCCGTAGACAACTACAAGACATGGAACCGGAAGATATTGCACACCTACTTGAAGCCTCGCCTCGCAAAGCACGTAATGTATTGTGGCAACTGACCGATCCTGAAGATTACGGTGAAATTCTTGATGAACTAAACGAAGACGTCAAAGATGCTTTAGTATCGAAAATGGCGCCGGAGAAGTTGGCAGAAGCCACAGAAGGCATGGACACCGATGATGTGGCCTACGTACTTCGTAGCTTACCTGACGATCTTTCTCGCGAAGTTCTTGCTCAAATGGATGCTGCGGATCGACATCGTGTCGAAACCGCGCTTTCTTATCCGGAAGATACCGCTGGCGGCTTGATGAACACCGACGTTATTACGATTCGTAGTGATGTTGATGTGGATGTTGTTTTACGTTACCTGAGAATGAAAGGTGAACTACCAGAAGCAACAGATGCGCTTTACGTTATCGATGACGAAAGTCGTTTAATTGGTCACCTATCTTTAACTGCGCTAATCACAGCTCAAGTCGATGTATCCGTCCGAGATATTATGGAAGACGCTGACGAAGCGATTAAAGTCGATACCAAAGATTCCGACATTGCGAGTTTGTTCGAACGTCGTAACTGGATTTCAGCCCCTGTTGTGGATGAGAACCAACACCTCGTCGGTCGTATTACCATCGATGACGTGGTTGACGTTATTCGTGAAGACGCTGAGCACTCAATGATGAGTATGGCAGGTATGGACGACGATGAAGATACCTTTGCTCCTGTAGTTAAGTCTGCGCGAAAACGCAGTATCTGGCTTGGTGCAAACGTGTTAGCCGCTCTAGCGGCAGCATCGGTATCGAACATGTTTGAAGCGACTCTCGATCAAATGGCAGCGATTGCCGTTTTGATGACCATCGTGCCCTCAATGGGTGGTGTGGCAGGCAACCAGACGGTAGCACTGGTGATTCGCGGTTTAGCTTTAGGTCACATCGGTGACAGTAACAAGCGCGAATTGCTACTCAAAGAAGCCTCTATCGGCTTTTTAAACGGTATTCTGTGGGCACTGATCATTGGTGCTATTGTCGTGGCATGGAAAGGAGAATGGATGCTAGGTGGCATTATCTCTGCCGCGATGATGACCAATCTCTTTGTTGCAGGCGTCGCTGGCGTAATGATTCCGGTCATTCTGAAGAAGATGAACATCGACCCAGCCTTAGCTGGCGGTATGGCACTCACAACCATCACTGACGTCGTCGGACTATCCGTATTTTTAGGTTTAGCTACCCTTTTTATCTGAAGGGACGGTTTATCTGAAAGACTTGTTTATCTGAAAAACAAACATGAAAAAAGCGCTGATATTTCATCAGCGCTTTTTGTATCTCAATGTCTCGTTCTGAAATGTAAATTGGCTATTCGCCAGCCACTTTCATCGATTCTAGTAAAATAGAACCTGTTTGGATTTGCGAACGAGTCTCTACATCGCTACCCACAGCCACAATCTGATTGAACATATCTTTCAGATTGCCAGCAATAGTAATTTCAGAAACAGGGTATTGAATCACACCGTTTTCAACCCAGAAACCTGCAGCTCCACGGGAATAGTCACCAGTAACAACGTTAACACCTTGCCCCATCACTTCTGTAACTAGCAGACCAGTACCTAGCTCTTTTAGCATTTGCTCAAAATTCTGACCAGTCGATTTCACGAAGCAGTTGTGAATTCCACCAGCATGACCTGTCGGTGTCATACCCATTTTTCTTGCCGCATAGCTAGTCAGAAGGTAAGTAGACAACACACCATCAGTGATGATTTCTGTATCAACAGTTCTCACCCCTTCACTGTCAAACGGGCTTGAAGCAAGGCCGCGTAGGATATGAGGACGCTCAGACACATTAAACCAGCTTGGTAGAATTTGTTTTCCTAAGTGGTCAAGCAAGAACGATGACTTACGGTATAAGTTGCCGCCACTGATCGCCATTACTAGATGCCCTAATAAGCCTGTCGCAACATCTGCAGCAAACATAACAGGGAATTTTCCTGTTTTAAGTTTTTGCGCATCCAATCGGCTAACGGTTTTCTCCGCCGCTTCTTTACCAACCAATTCAGGCGCCCATAAATCATCACAATGGCGTGCAACCGTATAGCTGTAATCGCGCTCCATCTCGCCATTTTTACCTTCGCCAATCACGCAACAGCTGATGCTGTGTCGGCTAGATGCGTAACTGCCCAATAAGCCATGGCTGTTACCATACACTTTAACGCCATAGTGACTGTCATAGCTTGCACCATCACTTTGCTTAATTCTGTCGCTAGCATTCAGTGCCGCTTGTTCAGCGGCAATGGCAATCTTGGCGGCGCTGTCTGGATCAATCGCATTTGGGTGGAATAGATCTAAATCAGGGATCTCTTTGACCATCATTTCTTTAGGTGCTGGTCCAGAGTATGGGTCTTCTGAAGTGTATTTCGCGATATCCAATGCAGCTAATACCGTTTGCTGAATTGCTTTCTCACTTAGGTCAGAGGTAGAAGCACTGCCTTTGCGCTGCCCACGATAGACTGTGATACCTAAAGCACCATCACTATTAAATTCAACGTTCTCTACTTCACACATACGAGTAGAAACACTTAATCCTGTGCTCTTTGTAATGGCAACTTCAGCAGCATCTGCACTGGCTGATGCCATCTCTAAAGCCTTAGCTACTGCGGCTTCAAGTTCGGTGCGCTGCATAGCGACTTGCTGTTTTACATCCATATCTCATCCAACTATTGAGCTTTCGAAATAATTACTTAGCTATAGAGTAACAAGAATTTCGCTTTCTCCCCACGATTCTTGCTAAAATAGCTGACATATACACCTCAATAGTTGAAGAAAATGGCACGTAAAAACCAAAAAGCTCCTTGGGAAGAGGAAGAGGAGATCATTTGGGTTAGTAAAACCGAAATGAAAAATGACATGACTGCGCTGCAAAAGCTCGGTGAAGAACTGGTTGGTTTGAAATCATCACAGTTATCAAAAATCCCGATGCCTGAAGATCTGCTACTGGCGATCAAAGATGCGCAACGTTTCAACATGGAAGCTAGACGTCGTCAACTGCAATACATCGGTAAAATGATGCGTACCATCGATCCTGAGCCAATCCAAGCGGCACTGGACAAGTTACGTAACAAGCACTCACAAAATACAGCGGTATTACACAAACTTGAACAGATGCGTGACCGTATCGTTGAGCAAGGTGATGACGCAATTAACGACGCAATGGACTTATATCCAGATATGGATCGCCAGCGTCTACGTCAATTAGCTCGCCAAGCGAAGAAAGAGAAAGAAGGCAACAAGCCACCAAAAGCTTCTCGTGAAATCTTCCAAGTGCTTAAAGAGCATAACGACACATCAATTTTGTAACTCTATTTGTTGTATTAAAAAGGCCTCACCAATGCTAATTGTGTGAGGCTTTTTATTATTCTCCGGCTCTAACAAAGTCGCTGAGCAGAGGATGAGGATGCGACGATGAAAGGGCTGCTACTTGGTCAAAAACTTGCACTTTCCCTTCAGCCAAAAAAGCGAAATGTGAGGCTATCGCTCTAGCGTCACTCAAATGGTGAGTCACCATGACCACCGTAATATTTCGCTCAGCGGCTAAGCGTTTTACCAAATTGAGCATTTCTTCACGTAACAACGGATCTAATGCCGAGAATGGTTCATCGAGCAACCAAATCGGATGAGGTTGCACAAAGCAGCGAGCAAGTGCCACCCTTTGTCGTTGCCCACCAGAGAGACTTTGTGGAAGGCGATTTAAATACTCATCCACTCCGACTTGTTTTGCGGCGGTATCAACAAGCGCTTTCTGTTGAGCGGTTAATTTCAAGCTTGGATTTAATCCGAGCGCGATATTTTCACGCACAGTCAGATGAGCAAACAAATTGTGTTCTTGGAACAGCATCGAAAATGGGCGTTGATAAGATTCCTTACCTAGAAGCGACTCTTCTGATACACGCATTTCACCACTGTTAGGTTCGATGAATCCTGCAACTAAACTGAGTAGTGTTGATTTACCAGCACCACTAGGTCCCATCAAAGACACGATAGCGCCTTGAGGCACATTCAGAGAAAACTCAAACCACTCATTGTGATATTCATAACGTACGTTTTCTAAAACTAACATTCACGACCTCGAGAAGAATGAGCAATAAACAGTTTTTCAATCACAGCAAAACAACCAACGCTCATGATGAGTAATGTCAGTGACACCACCGCAGCTGATCCCATTTGATAGCTGCCAAGCAGTTGGAACAAATACAGTGGCAGTGTTCTGAAATCTTGACTCCCGAACAGTGCGATTGCACTAAGGTCACCCATTGAAAGCAGAAAACTGATGGCAAAAGCATGCGCTATTGGCTTACTCAGCGCTTTTCCTTCAATCAACTTTATCCGATGCCATCCGCGAATGCCTAACGATGCACAAAGAAACTGATATTGCTGTTCAATGTGCAGCATAGGTTGAGCTAGCGTTTTGAGAACATAAGGCAGCGCCATCAAAGCATTCACCGCCACGACAACCCAAAACGCAAAACTAAATGCATCGGTAAAGCTACGCAGCAGCAAGAATAGTCCGGTACTCACCACCAATCCCGGCGTCACCAAAATGATGGTTCCTGTTAACTCAAGCGCGGTTGCTTTTGTTGTTTGATAACGGATACGCCAAAATCTTGTTGTGATGAGAATGGCGATCCCAGCTATCAAAGCAAACAATGAAGCCAGTAAAGCTACCTGTATGGATGCTGAAAACGCGTACCAGAATTTGCTATCAGTTAATACTGCATAAGCCTGCGTATTAATGCCGCTTAACACCACCATTAGCAAAGGTGGAACGACAAGCGCAATAACAAACAGTATCCATGTCCAATCCCAACAACGTGCTTTGAATGAATCTCGACTAATAAAGTGTGAAGTCGCGACATTACCCGCCGTTACAGCAACTGGCTTAGCCAGTTGCTGAATCGACAAATACAAAATGCTGCACAAAATGATCTGCCACAGTGCCAGCAGCGCCCCCGCTTGAAGATCGAAATCAAACTTGATCGCTTGGTAGATAGCAAGCTCTATGGTGGTTGACTTAGGTCCTCCTCCCAGAGCCATCACAGTGGCAAAACTGGTGAAGCACAACATAAACACTAATCCACAAACATGTGGCAACTGTTGACGAAGGCGGGGCCACTCCACCCAACGAAACTTATGCCAGTGGCTCATTCCCAAATGTGCGCAGAGCTTATGTTGCTCTTCAGGAATCGATTCCAATGCTTGCAGCAATAAGCGACTCGCATAAGGTAAGTTGAAAAAGAAATGCGCAAGTAAAATGCCGTTTAATCCATAAATGGAAAATGGCAGCTTCAGTTCAAACCACCCCAGTACCTCAGCTAATATTCCGCTGTTGCCATATATCGCCAATAGTCCGAACACACCAACTAAAACAGGTAGCACAAGTGTGGTTGCGAAGAGTTTGATAAGCAGACTTCTGCCCCAAAAACGTCTTCGATATAACGCATGGGCAACTGGAATCGCAAATCCAACGCTCAGCAACATAGAGAGACTCGCTTGGTAAAAACTAAACTGAGTCACATGGCGATAAAACGGATCTTGCCAAACCTGCACAAAGTTCAGGCTAGGCGCATGAAGAAGCAAAGCACAAAGTGCAGAAATGACAAAGGTCGCGACGGCTATCGCGACCCCAATGCCAATTTTAGGAACAGTGTTCAAACTCACTCAAACCTTAAAAACTGTATACATTAGAACGTTAGAGCATTTTGCCATTCACGAATCCAAGCTTTACGCTCTTGGGCTACTTCTGTTGCACTAAAGCTTAAAGATTTTTGTGGAACAGACAATGAATCATAGCCTTCTGGCAATTCAGTATTGGTCACTGGGTACATCCAGTTCCCAGTTGGAATCACTGATTGGAAATCATTGCTCAAAATGAAACTCATGAATTCATCGGCAAGTTTTTGATGCTGACTGCTTTTAACCTTAGCCGCTACTTCAACCTGCATATAATGACCTTCTGCAAAATCAGCGGTAGCAAAACGTGCGTCATTTTCCGCAATCAGGTGATAAGCCGGAGAAGTCGTGTACGACAACACCAAATCTGATTCACCTTTTAAGAACATTGAATAAGACTCGGACCAACCTTTGGTTACCGTTACCGTTTTCTTCGCTAGCTGTTTCCATGCATCAGTAGCTTTATCACCATAGACAGATTTCATCCACAGCAACAGACCTTGGCCCGGAGTTGAAGTACGCGGATCCTGATAAATAACTTTTAGATCATCGCGGCTTTCAACCAACTCTTTTAAGCTTTTTGGCGGATTCGCCAGTTTCTCTTTGTTGTAAACAAATGCGAAGTAACCATAGTCATAAGGGACAAAAGTATCGTCGCTCCAACCATTTGGTACTTGAAGTGATTTGGTGTCCACGGCATGTGAAGCTAACAAACCCGTTTGTTTCGCTTCGACCATAAGGTTGTTATCTAAACCTAATACGATGTCTGCTTTGGTTTTATCGCCCTCTAAACGCAGACGGTTCAAGATAGAAACACCATCATCCAGAGCGACAAAATTCAAATCGCAGCCACATTGTGCTTCAAATGCTTTTTCAATAGCAGGACCTGGTCCCCACTCTGCAGCGAATGAGTCATAGGTATAGACAGTTAGCGTGTTATCGGCAGCGCTAGATGATGTGGTAATAAACGATAAAGTTGCCAAAGCAATGGCAGAAAGTTTGATGTTCAAGGCTCGCTCTCCTCAGAGCTGACAGGCTTGAGGGAGGACAAGAATAATCCGTGATTCGGTTATAACATTCCCAACTCAATTCCTACGCCAGCATTATCTGGTTCAGGTAAATACCACTATTAAAATAATAATGGACTGCGGGTCCCAAGCTCAGCTTGATCTCAGCGCCATTCATTTGATGAATGGTTAGCCCCCCGTGAGTAACGTGGATTGTAAATGTAAACGTGTAGATATGCTACTTATATGCGCTGGTCATACCCCCAGCGCGGCACAAGAGTTTGCTCAATACCTAAATGATCCAAAATTCGAGCGACCATAAAATCAATCAGATCATCAATAGATTTAGGCTGATGATAGAAACCCGGAGCAGCAGGCATAATGGTGACACCCATTTGCGATAACTTGTGCATGTTCTCTAGATGCAAAGTAGAGAATGGCGTTTCTCGCACCACTAACAGTAATTGTCCGCGCTCTTTCATTACCACATCAGCCGCTCTCTCAATAAGATTGTCCGACATGCCGTGTGCAATAGCCGCAACACTGCCCGTAGAACAAGGACAAACAATCATCTGTTTTGGCGCAGCTGAACCTGAAGCGACTGGCGAGAACCAATCCTCTTTACCGCAAACAATCAGTTTGTTTGCATCACACTGCAAATGCTCAACTAACGCCGCTTTCGCAGCTTCAGGGCCACTAGGCAATTTGAGGTTGTGCTCCGTTGCGAGTACAACGCGTGCAGCAGAGGATATCAGCAGATACACGGTATAATCTGCCGCGAGTAAGCATTGCAGCAAACGTAGACCATAGGGTGCACCTGACGCTCCCGTCCACGCTAATGTAATTGCTTTTGTTGGGTTCATATCATTCAAACTCTTTACTGTTTTGCTTTTAGTGCAGCAAGCAATTTATCGTGAATACCGTTAAAGCCGCCGTTGCTCATCACCAAAATTTGGTCACCAGCTTGTGCTTCAGCGCAAATCATCGCAACGAACTCATCAATATTATCGCTAACCTGAGCGGGTTGTGCACACTGCTCTGCTACGTCTGTCACCGACCAAGGAATTGTGGCTGGCTGGAACAAATAAACTGAATCAGCAGCATGGAGCGACTGCGCAAGAGTTTCTTTGTGCACACCAAGCTTCATTGTGGCAGAGCGCGGTTCTAAGACAGCAATGATCTTCTTTTCACCTACTTTATTTCGCAAGCCATCTAAAGTCAGTTCAATCGCTGTTGGATGATGTGCAAAATCGTCATACACAGCCACCCCAGCAGCTTCACCTTTCAGCTCTAAGCGACGTTTGGTGTTAATAAAATGCCCTAACGCTTCACAAGCTAAATCTGGAGTCACTCCCACATGTCTTGCTGCAGCAATTGCCATAAGAGCGTTGCTGACGTTGTGATCACCGACTAAATCCCAGTTCACCGTACCAACGCGTGTGTTTTTAAATAAAACATGGAATTGAGAACCATCTTTGGTGATTTTTTCTGCTTGCCACTCCGCATTGTCACCACTGAACTCTGTTTCACTCCAACAACCACGCTGTAAAACATCCTTTAATGCTTCGTCTTGCACAGGTGCAAAGATACGACCATTGCCAGGAACGGTTCTCACTAAATGATGAAATTGACGCTTGATCGCCTCAAGATTATCGAAGATGTCAGCATGATCGAACTCCAAGTTATTCATAACTAGTGTTCTTGGATGGTAATGAACGAACTTAGAACGCTTATCGAAAAAAGCACTGTCGTATTCATCAGCTTCCACAACGAAAAACATGCTTTCACCTAAACGAGCAGAGATACCAAAGTTGCCCAGTACACCACCAACAAGGAAGCCCGGTTGATATCCGCAGTGTTCAAGTACCCATGTCAACATGCTGGATGTGGTCGTTTTTCCGTGTGTACCCGATACGGCTAATACCCAGCGGTCATGCAGAAGGAACTCTTGTAGCCACTGAGGACCTGAAACATAGCGCAAGTTGTTGTTAAGCACATATTCAACACAAGGGTTTCCACGACTCATAGCGTTGCCAACCACCACCAAATCAGGCTTTGGCTCAAATTGTGACGTATCAAAACCTTCAATAATTTCGATGCCTTGCGACTCAAGCATTGTGCTCATCGGTGGGTAAACATTGGCATCACTACCGGTAACTTTATGGCCTAATTGACGCGCTAACATCGCCACGCCCCCCATGAAAGTGCCACAAATTCCTAAGATATGAATATGCATAGAGCTTAATCTCTTCACGCTTTATTGTATTGGCTCCCATTATGCTCATTCGCATCGTAAAAGCGAGCATCGAAGATCAGAGCAATGTAATTTGTAATATGTCGACATAAAAAATGAGATCTCAAACAGTTAGTTCAGTACCCGTAAAAAGATAAAAGACCTAAACTCTTTGCGGGCGCGCGTGTCTATGAAGTTCCGTAAGAGAACACCTCACAGCCCCACTAAAATCCCCCCGAAAAATATAGTGTTAAGGAAATAACATGTCTGAGATGCGCACCCTTGGTGAGTTCATTGTTGAGAAACAACACGACTTCCCCCATGCAAGTGGTGAACTATCCTCCTTACTGGCTTCTATTCGTCTAGCGGCAAAGATTGTAAACAGAGAAATCAACAAGGCTGGTCTTGCTGATATCACTGGTGCATCTGGTCAAGACAATGTGCAAGGTGAAGAGCAGCAAAAACTAGATGTTTATGCCAACGACAAATTTAAAGCAGCATTAGAAGCTCGTGACCAAGTTTGTGGTGTAGCAAGTGAAGAGGAAGATGAAGCAGTAGCCTTCAATAAGGACCTAAATAAAAACGCAAAATACGTCGTTTTGATGGATCCTCTAGACGGCTCATCAAACATTGATGTGAACGTGTCGGTTGGTACTATTTTCTCAATTTACCGCCGCATCTCTCCAGTTGGAGGTCCACCAACGGCTGAAGATTTCTTACAACCAGGCCACAAACAAGTTGCCGCTGGTTACGTGATTTATGGCTCTTCAACCATGTTGGTTTATACCACAGGTAATGGTGTAAATGGCTTTACCTATGACCCTTCAATCGGTTCTTTCTGTTTGTCGCACGAAAATATGCGCATTCCTGAAAACGGCAAGATTTACTCGATCAACGAAGGTAACTACATTCGCTTCCCAACAGGTGTGAAAAAATACATCAAGTTCTGCCAAGAAAATGTGCCTGAAGACAATCGTCCATACACATCTCGTTATATCGGTTCTTTGGTAGCAGACTTCCACCGTAACCTGTTGAAAGGTGGTATCTACATGTACCCAAGTACTGAGAGCCACCCTAACGGCAAACTCCGTCTTCTTTACGAGTGCAATCCAATTGCATTCTTGATGGAACAAGCTGGCGGTATCGCCTCTGATGGTAAAAATCGCATTTTGGATCTCAAACCAACTGAGCTACACCAACGTGTACCTTTCTTTGTTGGTAGTCCGAATATGGTTAACAAAGTCGAAGAGTTTCTAGAGAATTACCCAGACTGATACCTATCACTTACAAAAAGCAATCACTTACAGAAAAGCGCCTCACATTGGCGCTTTTTTATCTCTCTTTCATCAGTCAATTACACAATTTTTAACCTACAATTGCATCAATTAGACTTAGGTTTGCTTGGGGATCGCCGCA
Organism: Vibrio sp. HM8-C; assembly: GCF_058630515.1. Taxonomy (NCBI): domain Bacteria; kingdom Pseudomonadati; phylum Pseudomonadota; class Gammaproteobacteria; order Vibrionales; family Vibrionaceae; genus Vibrio; species Vibrio sp. HM8-C. The sequence goes on along the minus strand of NZ_JBMMKS010000017.1, from coordinate 55,477 downwards.
TTTGCGGGTAAACTCTAGCCTTTGCTATGCAGTGGCCGTTTATAGCCCACGCATAACATGTATAACAATAAGTCTTGATTCTTGAAGTCCGGCTAACGAAAAGGAAACCTTTAATGAGCTTAAACAATGTGCCAGCAGGCAAATCTCTTCCTGACGATATCTACGTTATCATCGAAATCCCAGCTAACGCAGATCCAATCAAATACGAAGTAGACAAAGATTCTGGCGCTGTATTCGTAGACCGTTTCATGTCTGCTCCTATGTTCTACCCATGTAACTACGGTTACGTGAACCACACTCTATCTCTAGATGGTGACCCAGTAGACGTATTGGTACCAACTCCATTCCCTCTAATGCCTGGTTCAGTAATTCGCTGCCGCCCAGTTGGCGTGCTTAAAATGAGCGATGAGTCTGGTGAAGATGCGAAAGTAATTGCTGTACCGCATGAAAAGCTATCTAAAGAATACAACCACATTCAAGATGTGAACGATCTACCTGAACTTCTAAAAGCACAAATCACTCACTTTTTCGAGCGTTACAAAGACCTTGAAGCAGGTAAATGGGTTAAAGTTGAAGGTTGGGAAGACGCAGCAGCAGCTCGCGAAGAGATCAAAACTTCATACGAACGTGCACAACAAAAATAATCGTTGTAAACGAATAATAGAAAAAGCCAGCTTATTGCTGGCTTTTTTATTGGCTGAAGAATGCATTAATCAGAAATGTCTACGCCGTGATCCCACCAAGTTCCTTCGATGTAAGCTGATCGAAAATCAGGGTTCACAGTGTCACAAACACCACGATAAGGACGTTGTAATTTACCAAGTTCAAAAGCATCTTGTTCGCAGTACTCTTGACGACCCAATTCATATCCTTGGGTGTACGCGCCATTGTCACCGCTGACTGAAGTCATTTGAATACGACCTGCCGCGCCTTCTTCATAACCGTATGCTTGCCAATCTGCTGATGTAAAAGATGTGGTATCAGGCTGTGCACTACAACCAGCAAGAATCGCTACTGCTACCGCTGCTAACCATTGCGTTTTCATGGGATATCTCCTTTATCAAGTAACCGTCTATATATTAGGTTTAACTAATGTATTTTTCCGTACTGTTACTGTAAAAGAGAGTAAAGCAATCCTTTACACTCGTTGACACCAGTCTCCAGAGTCAATGAGCGCCTCTTGTGAGGTCGATTCTTGATAGATATATATCCACGCAGTACCAAAAGGCGTTTCTATCGTATCTCGGCGATATTCCACCGGAACATCTTCCAAAATATCTAACTTTGCTAGTGTCTCTTCATCAATCAGATACACTTCACCAGAGATCGTATGATGCCCATCGACTAAGCCCGGATAAGGACCAAGGTCATAAAGAGCATACTCTGGCTTGGTAACATATTGGCCCAACAATTGACTATTCACCAAAAAGCTATGATTGCTTTCTCCTTGGCGTAAAGTGCCGTAAACAAAAACTAAATGTTGCACTCACTTCTCCTTAAGATATACCTCTAAGCAAATACTAGATGCTCAGTGGCAACAGGGCTCAATTCAATTCAATTCAAATTGATATAACAGATCAACCGCACTATCTAAGCCAGATACCGCTTCCACATATAAATCAGTCATTAAACGGTAGCGGACTGTAAACTCCCCTACCGAGTTAAAAATACCAACGCCGTATTTTACTTGCAGCCCAGGTCGAATGTAACCACTTACAGTAACCTGAGAATCGTCTCCAGAGCCAGCAGTGTCTAATTTCAAATCTTGTACACCAAACGCACTGCCGATTTCACTCACTACTTTACCGCTACTCGCTAAACTCAAACCGATCAACGCGGTTGTCATTGCATCTCCACCAGTTTCACTATCTAGGTCTTGTCCACGTAGTAAGTATGACAGAGCATTCGCTTGAGGCATGCTCGGTTCTGAGAATATCGTAACAAGAGGCTCGCTTGCAGGCCCTGTTACCTGAACACCAGCAATCACATCATCGTCGGTATTATCTGGGTTACGGATAGCTTTAATAGACAGATAAGGTTGATCAACTGGCCCATTCATCAAGATCTTCCCTTCTTGAATAATCAAATCCTGACCGAAAGATCGATATTTACCGTCTTGGATATTAATCTCACCGTTAACTAAAGGACCTTTGTCTTTTTGCACCACGTTTACTCGACCAATTAACCCGCCTTCAAGACCAAAAGCTTTGAGCTTAAAGTCATCACCGATGGTAATGGTCACATCCGTTTCAATATCAAATGGCAGCGAATTCTGCTCACTGACTGGCGTTAAATCTTCATTGAGCAGTACCTGATCTTTCGACACACTTACGGCACTTGGTGGCAATTCTTCTACAACAATACGCCCCCACGGAAGCACAATATTTCCTGTAACTTTAGCCAATTTTGGCTGCATGTTCAGTGTTAAATCCGGTACAACTTTCACTTTTACAATAGGCGGCATGTCCACCAGCAAGGATTTAGCAAACACGTGGCTATTGACTTTCCAATCGTCTAGATTTTGCCAGTCGGCATCGCCTGTAATTTGCAACTCACCATCTTGAGTTAACACACTGGCATTGAGATTTGCTTGATAACCGGTGAAGTACAAAGTCATTTTCCCTGATTCTACTTCAACTGGTGAAATATCCCCTTTGACCTGAATATCACTAATACTCACCACACCCTCTATTTGAGGATGAAGCATATCGCCTTTAAATTTAAGGTCAGATTCTATGTCCGATTTCAGCGAGCTATATTCTCCAACCAGCGGCGAGAGAAAGTCTAAGTTAAACGTGGAAAGCTTTAGGTCTCCTTCCATTCGTTTATTTTCTTTTGTTACGTCGGCAATGATAATTTTTCCAGACAAGTCGCCATTGTCTGTCATATCTACATTCCAATAAGCTTGTAGACGGTTACGAATCAAAGACGCTTGTACAGAGACTTTATCCCAACCCACCTTTAAAGGCTGTTCTAAATCCTGTATCACGGAACCTTTGGGTAAACTCAATTCCACTTTAGCCTGCGGTGGCTGATTCGCTTGCCATTTTGCCCATACTTTTGCATTCGCTTCACCATTCACATGGGTATCGGCTGGTACAAATGCTTTAACTTGAGAGAAATCGAATTGATTAACAGATAACTGAACCTCACCACTCTCGCCCACTGTTGACGATTTTTCCAGACACACCGATGACCCCGCCTGAGTCCAACAGTGAGCAGCCAACGTTGCATTCTGTTTTTCAACATCCACATCGATACTCGTCGGCTTATCAAGCGTCCAGACACCTTGCTCAGTCTCTAGTGACATACGGTTGAGTTGACCGTCCCACACCAGTGAAGGTTTATCCGTTAAAGCACCTTGAATATTCAAACTCGTTGATACTAGGTCAGACTTAACATCCAGAGTCAGTTCGTGCATCTTCTGCTCGCCACTAAAATGCATGACCACCGAGTTGATTAACTGCTCTTGATAAGCAGCGTCATTCACCTTAAGACGTATATCTGCTCGTGGTGTTGGCAAAGGAGTTACATTACCCGTCAAGGTAATGTGCTTTACTTTGGCATCTTGCTGCCAAGCAATAGAATCAGCATCAAGTGACAATTTGATTTGTGGCTCCTTCATTGCTCCACGCATCAGTACATCACCAATGACTTTACCTTTTAGTTCAGGAACCGTTTTTGACAGATCCGGTAAGTTCAATGACAGTGACATGCGCCATTCTTTGTCTAACTTACCTTTCGCTGTGATCTTGTTTGGGCCGTGGGCAAGATTGATTCCCTGAGTATTCACCTCAAATTGCCCTTTGCCTGAAACATCGGAAGCATCAATCTGGCCGTGTAGATGCAGTGGATAATCACGTACAAGACCATCAACTGATAACTTAGGTACTTTGACTATCCAACCACCTTGGGATGTCAACTCACCAGACGTTTCTATTTCACCACTGATAATGCCTTCTGCTTCTGGCCATTGAAGGCCGGGCTGAATTTGATTCAAATCCAGTTTTGCCTGCCAGCGAATCGGTCCATCCCAATTCGCTTTGATTTCACCGAGAGTGCGCCCGCCAAGCGTATCTACTTGAATATGGGTTAAAGCGATTTCACTTAAGTTACCTTCGCCTTTGGTCTCCAACTCTATATCAGGGAGATCTTTGCCTTTCATTTTTCCAACTAAGCCAAGTTGGTAGTGCTCTAACGAGCCTTTGGCGTAGAGATGACTTGCATCCACAAAGTAGTCACCCTTACCAACAAGGGGCCATTGTCCATGCAGGTTCTTTATGTCGATATCAAAAGGAAGCTGAGGTTCCAACGGTTGAAGCTTGGCTTTAATGCTCGCTTGCGCCAGTTCGGCTAGTTCAGCCTCTAAGTTTAAATCAGCCACACTGCCCGAGGCTTTCAAACTAAGTGATTGCCCTTTCGCTTGTTCCATTTTGACTTTCGATATCAGCTCTAGAGAGAGTGGATAGGTATCTTTGAGTTTTACCTTGGTTTTTAATTGTGCATCCACCTCTGGCATATCCAATTCCAAAGTATCGACTGATACATCGTATTGATATGCCTTGGCTTTGAGTCCCAGATGATTCACGACCACCGGAGTAGCTTGATGAAGAGTAAAATGATTAATGTCCAAACGCGACAAATCAACTCTGAGCGGAATGAGCACATCAGGTAACTCAATAGCTTTAGACTCAGCGCCAGACGTTGGGTTCACCGCTTCCGTGGTCGAGTTATCTTCGTTTTCAGCCAGAGTTACATCGATATGATTTAACGAAGTCTTGCCGATAGTAAGGTTGTTGCCTTGGAACGAAGCTTGAGTAGAGAAATGTTGCCAAGCAATACGATTACCTAAGATATCGAGTTCAATATCATTCAATGTAAGACGATTAAGACGGATAGGCACAGGGGTTGTGATGTTTGTCAGAGGCTCTGAATTCACATCTTCTTCAACCTCTTCGGATTCTGGCAGTGACGGCAATGAAAATTTCAAACCCGAAATACTGACATCATTAATACACACTGAAGGCTCTAAAAAACAGTTCGCATTAATAGCCAGAGTGGCACTTTGTAACTGCATATCCATGTTCAAAGTAGGATCGACAAAGCGCACATCATTTAAGGTGAATCTTGGAAATAGCGAGCCGTAAGTAGATTTAACTTCAAGTTGTGGAACGAATTTGTTTACACCCCACAAAGCGAAGTTTAATCCAGTATTAGTAAAAAGAAGTCCAGCGATGGACAGCACCAGTATTACAGTTAGTGCTATCAACCCAATAGATATCCATTTACTCCACTTTAGAGCCAGTTTAATCATAACTCAGGCCCTAATGAGAAGTGGATTCGGAAACGTTCACCCGGTTCAGATTCAAGCCCCCATGCAAAATCGAGACGAAGTGGACCAACGGGAGACACCCAACGAATACCAAAACCCGTACCAGTTTTCCATCGCGGTGTGTAATCGAACGCATCGCCACCATCAACAAATACGGCACCCCACCAGTTACCGGTTAAACGGTATTGATATTCCACAGAACCTGTTGCCATATATTTGGCACCAGCAAGTGCACCGCTGGAATCCAGAGGCGAAATCGACTCATAGTCGTAACCACGCAAGTTGTTATCACCACCGGCAAAAAAACGTAGAGACGGAGGTAACTTATCGAAATCTTCAACAAAGTTAGCACCACCACCCATGCGAAATACACCACGATGATTCAAACCAGCCGTGCGTATCCAAGAAGTACCCGCGAGAACTCGAACCACATTGGTTTCTGAAACAAACGAATCCGAACCATACTCGACGGTGACAGTCTGCTTATCACCCCAAGTGATCAGAGAGCCGTTAGCTCGGGTTCTGGTTCGGCTAAAAGTGAAACCCGGCAAAACAAACTGACCGACGTCATCAAGCAAACCCTGCTCATAATTTTCAATGAGATAGCGAATGTACATAGTACGATGCCAACCACTATCCGCTAACCAGTGTCTTTCCAACGCTAAGTTTGATTCCAAACTTTGAGTATCGTTGCTGTCTTCCTTTTTCAAACCATATTGAATTCGATAGTACTCATGCAGTACATCGTCCAGCGGGATTTTATAACCGGCAGTAATGTACTGCTCAGGCTCAGAAATGGAAAAACTACTATCAAAGCTGTGACCACGCGAGTTAATCCAAGGCTTCTTCCACTTAAAAGTACCTCGCACGCCAACGTCGGTTGAATAACCCATACCGGTTTCAAACTGATTCCGTGACTGCGGCGACAGCGACACTTTCATTGGCAGCTCACGCCCACCATCTAAGTTACTTAGATCTGGCTCCACAAACACTGATGAGAACCATTCGGTGTTAGACAGATTCTGGTTATGTTCTCCAACCTTAGATACCAAATAAGGATCACCCTTCTTATAGGGTTGTAATGACGCCACGCGATTCTCATCAATTTGGCTGCCTGAAATACTCGTCGAACCAAATTGGTAGCGGATTCCACTATCGTAATGCATACGCACAAAAGCTTGATTAAGTTCGGGAGCTACTTCCAGACGACTGGTGATATAAGTACCGTTGAAATAGCCTTTTTGCAGCGCTAAGTTACGTAGTGAAGATTTCAAGCTGTCATATTTACCATGATTAAGAGGCTCACCTTGCTTGAGGCCACTTTGTCTAATCACTCGTAAAAAATCAGGGTCTTTTTCCGCTTCGCCAGTAATCACAATGTCCACGACTTCCAATCGAGTCACTTCTCCAGCGGACACATGAACAGCGAGCACTTCACCCGAATTTTTCACTTCAAAACTGATTTGAGGATGGTAATAGCCAAGCGCATTGAGCGCTTCCACAATATTTTTTTGCAGACGAGACTGGAAACGTAACTGAACAGAATAATCAGATTCTGGAATCGAAGAGAGATAAGCATCGACGTTATCTTTTAGCTCTGAATCTAAGCCATCAATCTCCAAGCTCACTTTGGCGAAAGAAGAAGCAGAAAAGAGTAAAGCGGCGAATAGCACTGGTAATGATTTTCGTCTCATGCTTAATTATGGCGTCGTTATACTAGGCTTATTGTTGAGCAATAGTGAAATCATACCGCCAATGCTCATAATAGTCTGTATGAAATCAGTCAATTATCAGGCCAATAGCTATTTAATTAAAAAATAATCATCGCAAGCCTGCATTTTCAACCCCAGCTTTTAAAACAAAGGAAGTCCCATGTTAGACAAACAAACTATGGTTACAGCAGAAACCGCACTGCCAGGTCGCGATACGCCAATGACGGTCGAAGACACTCACTTTGTCAATCAAACAAGTTTAAGTGCAGAACCAAAAGCAGGTGAAGAGCAGATCCTAATCGGCATGGGTTGTTTCTGGGGCGCGGAGCGCTTGTTTTGGGGGATTGAAGGTGTGGTGTCGACGTCTGTAGGTTACTCAGGCGGCTTTACGTTAAACCCAACCTACGAAGAAGTATGTACAGGTCATACTGGCCACACTGAAGTCGTTCGCGTGATTTACAACCCTAGCGTGCTATCACTAAAGCAATTGCTCAACCACTTCTGGGAGCGCCATGACCCAACACAAGGTATGCGTCAAGGTGGTGATCTAGGTACTCAATATCGTTCTGCTCTTTATGTTTACAACGATGAGCAACTAGAGATTGCTAAACAGAGTAAAGCCCAATACCAAGCACTGCTTTCAGAACAAGAGAAAGCGCAAATCACGACAGAGATTTTGCCTGCAGGCCCATACTACTTTGCTGAAACATACCATCAGCAATATCTTGCTAAAAACCCAGAAGGTTATTGTGGATTGGGCGGCACAGGCGTGTGTTTCCCACCAAGCTTGAGTCAGTAATCACTCACTTAAACCTATAAAACTAAAATTGCAGGCTCAGTCCTGCAATTTTTACGTCTCTTTAAAATGTACTGAAATTTCTGTGCTATACCTTCAGAGCTTATAATAAAGGAATCAAACACATGAAAATGAAAGCACTACTGCCGCTTATCTTCGCTTGCTCTCCAGCGATCGCATTAGCACACAACATTCAACTAGATAGTTCTGTGCCAAATGTGAAAGTCGATAAATACGGTGAAATACTGGTTGAAGGTAAAGAAACTGCATTCCAAGCTTGGAATAGCGAACAAATGAAAGGTAAGGTTCGCATCATTCAAGCCATCGCTGGTCGCAGCGCTGCAAAAGCAATGAATGCAGACCTAATGGCAGCGATTACCGCCGCTCACTTCCCTGAACAAGAGTACCAGACAACGACCATCATTAATCAAGATGATGCTATTTGGGGAACGGGATCTTTTGTTAAGTCTTCAGCACAAGACAGTAAACTGGAGTTTCCTTGGTCATCGATTGTTCTAGATGAGTCAGGCAATGTCGCGATAGGCTGGGAATTAAAACCTGAGTCTTCTGCAATCATCGTTCAAGACAAACTGGGTAAGGTTCTGTTCGTTAAAGAAGGAGCCCTAAACGAACAGGAAATCAAACAAGTGCTTGAACTGGTAAAAGTGTCACTTTAATTTCTCTGTCACATTGAGGTGAGAAGATTTCTGCTTCTTACCTCAATCATCACTTGCCTGATTTTTTTAGTGTTATATTATAACAATTCTTAATTTCAACTCTATTATGTCAATGTTGTCTAGCCTTCACTCATTTCGTATTAAAGCTAAGGTAGTCGCTTTTTCGGCTATCTTGTTGATGATATGGCTAAACATTGCATTCATTGATCACCAGTTAGATGCCTCTCCTGCTCATCACAGTGAACATCATTGCGAACTTTTTTCCTGTGCAAGTCATGCGTTAGCACAGCATCTTCCTGAGTTACCCATTTGGATATCTCATAACTACCTCGAACCAATTACAGAACCATTTAGCATTTCAATTCTGTATCTGGCGTATCTTGCACGTTCACCACCAATTCCAAAGTAATCATTCACGTTTAAAACCATTTACTACTGAATTTACTATTTTTTATTTTGGAGTTTCCAATGTTTAACAAACCACTATTAGCACTTAGCATCACTGCAGCATTAACCACTACCGCTTTCGCTCAGGAAGAATTTCGTCAACATGAAGCCCATGTTCATGGCCATGTTGAATTGAATATTGCTCAAGACGGTCACGATTTGCTGATGGAAATCACAGCACCAGGTGCCGATGTTGTCGGTTTTGAGCACGCTCCTGAAAATGACGAGCAAAACACTGTTCTTGCTAAAGCGTTAGAAACTTTGGGTCAAGCTGACGCTGTATTTACTTTGTCACCAGCTGCGAAATGCCATATTGAAAGTGCCAACGTTAAACACAATTTGGGTGGAGAACACGAAGAGCATGAGGGTCATGACCACGAAGGACACGACGATCATGCTGACCATGACCATAAAGACCATGATGACCACGAAAAACATGACCATGATTCACACGAAGGTCATGAGCATGAAGAAGGCGGCTCACATGGTTCATTCTCTGTACAGTACAGCTTCCATTGTGATGACATCTCTAAACTAAGCCAAATTGAGACTCAATGGTTCACATTGTTCCCTGCAACTCAAGAAATCGACGTGAATTTGCTGACAGACAAAGTGCAAACCGCACTGGAATTAAAGCCAAGCAAAGCCATCATTTCTTTGTAACTTTTCTTGGTAAACATGCCTTTGTAAACTTTCTTTTGTAGGCCTAGAAAAATGGGTAAGCACTTACTTACCCATTATTTATAGGGAGCAGTGATGTCCAGTAATCAACTCGATTTACCCCTTCCGGTAATCGAACTCAATAATGTCGTTTTTCAATGGCCTAATAGCGATAGTGCGACGCTTGATATTAAAAAGTTAAGTGTAATGGCTAATGAGCACGTGTTCATCAAAGGTCCAAGCGGGTGTGGTAAGTCTACTCTGCTCAGTTTGTTGACTGGGATAAATGCGGCGACACAAGGTGAAGTGCAGCTACTAGGTAGCAATCTCACCCAACTATCCTCCAGCCAGAGGGATCGCTTTCGCGCCGACAATATTGGCTATATTTTTCAGCAATTCAATTTGTTGCCATACCTATCAGTGATTGAAAACATTGTTCTTCCTTGCCAGTTTTCAAATCAACGCAAAAATAATGTCTCTGGCTCACTTACCGAGCGAGCTAATGATCTATTAGATAAACTGCATTTGCCGAAATCTGTACGCGCAAAGCCAGTGATAGATCTTAGTATCGGTCAGCAGCAACGTGTTGCAGCAGCTCGAGCATTAATCGGTGAACCCAAAATTGTTATCGCCGATGAGCCGACTTCAGCTCTCGATTACGACAATCGCAGCGCTTTCATCGAACTATTAATGGAAGAAGCCAACCGTGTTGGTTCAACAATGGTATTTGTTAGCCACGATCCCACGCTGGAAAGTCTCTTTAAGAGAGTTATACACCTGCCAACACTTAACCAAGCAGGAGGCCAACAATGAAAGTCATTGCAAGCTTGGCTTGGAAAAGCTTACTCAATCGAAAAACAACCGCTCTGTTAACCATTATGACGGTCGCGATTTCCGTTATTCTGCTGATGGGCGTTGAACGAATTCGTACTCAAGCGAAAAGTAGTTTCGCTAATACTGTCTCAGGAACAGATTTAATCGTCGGTGGTCGTTCAGGGCAAGTAAACCTGCTTCTTTACTCGGTATTTCGTATTGGTAATGCCACCAATAATATCGACTGGAAAAGCTATCAGGAGTTTAGCCAACATAAGTCCGTAAAATGGGCAATTCCTATTTCCTTGGGGGACTCACACCAAGGTTTCCGAGTCATGGGAACCAACGAAAGTTATTTTGAACACTTCCGCTATGGAAGTAAGCAACCACTTACTTTCTCACAAGGTAAAGAGTTCCATGGCTTATTCGAAACCGTCTTGGGCTCAGATGTAGCCAAAAATTTGGGTTATCACATTGGTAGTGAAATCATCATCGCTCATGGGATAAGTGATGTGGGATTCAGTCGCCATGACAACTTACCTTTCAAAGTGGTCGGCATTCTTGCACCAACAGGCACTCCCGTCGACAAAACCGTACACGTTTCTCTACAAGCAATTGAAGCGATTCATGTCGGCTGGGAATCAGGAGCACACTTAGGTAATTCACCAGATAAAGCAGAATTAGAACACCGCGATTTTGAGCCTAAACAGATCACGGCAATGATGATCGGATTAAAGTCCAAAATTCAAACTTTCGCTCTGCAAAGACAAATTAACGAGTATCGAAAAGAGCCTCTTAGCGCCATTATGCCCGGCGTAGCCCTACATGAATTGTGGGGGATGATGTCTGTGGCTGAACAGGCGTTAATGGCAGTGTCGATATTTGTCGTTATTGCCGGATTGCTTGGTATGCTCAGTAGCCTGTTAACCAGCTTACAAGAGCGTAGAAGAGAAATGTCGATTCTTAGAGCTATGGGAGCGCGACCAAAACATGTATTCTCCCTATTAGTCAGTGAAGCGAGTGTTTTAACTTTACTCGGAATTGTTGTTGGTCTTGTGGGTCTGTATGGCTTATTAGGCATCGCGGCGCCACTTATTGAAAACCAGTATGGGATTCAAATTGAGCTTAACGGGATTACTCGTTATGAATGGCAGCTACTGTCTTATGTGCAAATCTCAGGCATTTTGATTGGATTCATTCCGGCAATCAGAGCTTACAGACAGTCTCTCAGCGATGGGATGACTATTAGACTGTAAATGCATTCATCTGTAATGCGTGGTGTGGTAAATCCATTACGTCTTAAAACAAATAGGAAAATATGAAACAACTGCTTTTAAGTTTTTTGTTAGTGTTTGTTCCTGCCTTTACGGCAGCAGCACAAAGCGCAGAAGATATTCTGACCCTCGATTGGATTGATTTGGTGCCAGAGAGTGAACGCAGCCAGTTTAATCAGCAAGGTATGCCTGCGGCAAATCATGATGGTGATGCTCCGGCGAAACAATCTCAATTGGGTGCGGTTCGTCCTGAGCTCAATGGCAGCACAGTAAAAATTCCTGGTTTTGTTATCCCTTTAGAAGGGGACGAAAATACAGTGACTGAATTTTTATTGGTGCCGTATTTTGGCGCTTGTATTCACGTGCCACCACCACCACCCAATCAGATTATTTACGTGAAATTTCCACAAGGTGCGCCAATCCAGCAACTTTGGGATGTGGTTTACGTGATAGGAACGCTCAAGACAGAATCTATGAGCGTTGAACTGGCTGACACAGGCTACGTCATTGAAGGTACTGAAATTACCGAATACGATGACATGTAAAATTTGTTAAATAAATGAGCACCTGTTTAGTGACTAAACTCTAGGAAATATAGGTAGATAAATATCCAATTACCGATACATATACCGCAAAGAGTAAAGCTGTCGACAGGTGCTTTTTAAATCTATTATCTTTCCAATACTTCATAAGCACCTCACAAGCATGATAACAATTTTAACAACTTATTATCATTTGTGGTAGCGCAAATTTATGCACATTATTCAATAGTTTCACTAGCCGACGCTAATATTACGGGGTACATTTTATTCCATGTCTGTAAGCAGTCTCAGGAACCCCATGGCCGAACAGAATCAACCTGTTGTGATTGAGCACGAAGCCACAATGGAAAACAGCCAAGATAAAAAATCAAACTATGTTAAAGATAGTGCTAGTCGAATCTACTCTATCGCCCAACAGCATGGTATTGATGCACTGCTACATAAAGTCGCTCCACAGAAAACTCCGTTAGAGCGAGCGTTAAAACGTGAACAAGAGATCAAAGCGCAAAAACAGAAAAACTTAGAGCAGATTGTTAAATTGGCGCATGTTTCTTGTAGAAATGAAACGGCAGGCGACCCAGACCAAGACTGGCTTTACCGTTTTTTCGACATGGCGCAAGACATTCACAACTCTTCAATGCAACGTCTCTGGGCACAAGTGCTCAAGCGTGAAACCACCAATCCGGGTTTCACCTCAATGAAAGCACTACAAATCCTAAAAGATATGACCCCTAAAGAGGCGCAAATACTGCAACGAGCAGCGGCATTAGCTTGCAGCTTTGGTACAGATTCAAGTTTAAAACTTTTGTTTGGTATGAAAATGCCAAGTGGGATATTCAGCCTTAGCAAAAGAGATTCCGTTACAACGATTAATATCGGCAATCACCAGTTACCCTACTCCAGCTTGTTGGTGTTAATTGAATTGGGGCTGGTACACGCAACTGAGTTGGAATCTGGCGAGATTGAGCTAGACCCACCTCTGCTGCTTACGTATCAAGGTACGAACTTATCATTGCAAGCGTCAACCAAAGGCGTGAGATTGCTTTACTACCGCTTTAGTCCTACGGGTAATGAGCTTTGTCGCTTGCTAGGTCACAAACCTAATTCGCATTACTACGATCAAGTGGTCGCTATGCTGAGTCAGAAGTTTACGGTACATGCCGATGTGAAGAGTTCGATTCATCACACGGTGTAAATAAAAAAGTCAGGCATTACGCCTGACTTTTTTGTTACAGCTAACATCTATTGAAAGATGATTTTACGCTTTGCCAACTCGGCAATACACAAATCAACCAAAGTATCGATATTCTCTTCACCCGCTGGTAAATCAATTTCAGGCGTTAAAGGCGCTTCATAAGCGGAATCTATTCCCGTGAAGTTGGCGATTTCTCCAGCTCGAGCCTTCTTGTAAAGTCCTTTTGGGTCGCGTTGCTCGCACACTTCAAGCGAAGTATTCACATACACTTCCACAAATTCACTTTGCGGTAATAAATCGCGCACCGTCTGGCGTTCAGCTCTGTGAGGTGAAATAAAGGCAGTCAAAACTATAAGCCCTGCGTCCGCCATCAGTTTTGCCAGTTCACCAATACGTCGAATGTTCTCTCGACGATCTTGCTCTGAAAAACCAAGATCGGAACACAAACCATGACGGACATTATCCCCGTCCAGTAAATAGGTGTGGTATCCCAACTGAGCAAGACGCGTTTCAAGCGCTCCAGCTATGGTTGATTTACCAGCACCGGAAAGCCCTGTGAACCAAAGTACCGCTGGCTTTTGTTGTTTCAACTCTGCACGCAGGCTTTTATCTACAGCGTGTTGATGCCAAACGACGTTCTCGTCTTTCACACTTGATGCAGAATCCATAACCATTTCCTTCTCTATGCTAAATGTTAAGACGTTCTGACTTTTATGACTTTAGCAGTTGGCTAAGATCTTTCGCATCCCAATGCGGGAAATGTTTGCGAATCAATGCATTTAGCTCTACTTCAAACGCCGAAAACTCACCTTGCTGTTGCGCTACGTTTTGCAAACTGTCACGAACTAATCCAGCACCAACAGTAACGTTAGTCAGACGGTCAATCACAATGAAACCGCCGGTGTCTGCGCAATCGAGATATTTATCGAGTGCAATAGGTGCGTTAAAGGTCCATTCACATAGACCAATACCATTCAACGGTAGCTCTTCGGTCTGGAAAGTAGACAAGTTATTGATGTTGTACTGATGGCGAATCGTCGTGATCTGTCCAACGCTCTTCTTACCTGCAATCTTAATATCGTATTCACGACCCGCTTTTAGAGGCTGCTCAGTCATCCACACCACATCAGCAAGTAGATGATTGGTCGATTCAATTTGGGCATTCTCAAGTACGATGAGATCACCACGACTGATATCAATTTCATCAGCCAGAGTTAGGGTTACGGCTAAACCAGCTTGTGCAGTATCCAAATCTCCATCGAAAGTCACAATACGTTTAACTGTCGAAGTTTTTCCTGATGGTAACGCTTTAATTTTGTCACCAACACTGACAGAACCCGAGGAAATAGTGCCCGCGAAACCACGAAAATCAAGATTCGGACGGTTTACGTACTGCACAGGGAAACGGAACTCACCGCTGCCTTTCTCATGATCAATGTCCACGGTTTCCAGTAACTCAAGAAGAGACGGACCTTGATGCCAGTTAAGGTTTTCACCTTTTTCAACAACGTTATCACCTTCCAAAGCTGAGATAGGGATAATTTGAATGTCGGTTTCACCTTGTAGGTGCTTAGAAAACTCCAGATATTCTGCGCGGATCTCTTCAAAACGATCCTGTGAGTAATCCACTAAATCCATCTTGTTTACTGCAACGATGAAATGTTTTAAGCCCAATAGGTTTGAGATAAACGAGTGACGACGAGTCTGATCCAAAACACCTTTACGCGCATCAATCAAGATAACTGCTAAGTCACAGGTCGAAGCACCCGTAGCCATGTTGCGAGTGTATTGCTCGTGTCCCGGAGTATCTGCAATGATGAACTTACGCTTCTGCGTTGAGAAATAACGGTAAGCTACATCAATAGTGATCCCTTGTTCACGCTCTGCTTGCAGACCATCCACCAGCAAAGCAAGGTCAGGACGAGAGCCCGTAGTACCAACTCTCTGACTGTCAGAGTGAACTGCCGCTAGTTGATCTTCATAAATTTGCTTTGAGTCGTGTAGCAGACGACCAATCAAAGTACTTTTACCATCGTCTACGGAACCACATGTTAGGAATCTAAGTAGCGATTTGTGTTGGTGTTGATTCAGGTAACCTTCGATACCGAGCTCTAGAAGCTCTGCTTGAACTGCACTATTCATTCTATTTCCTTAGATCCTTAGAAATAACCTTGGCGTTTTTTCAATTCCATCGATCCAGACTGATCGTGGTCGATCGCACGTCCCTGACGTTCACTAGACGTTGCTACTAACATCTCTTCGATAATTTCGGTAAGAGTGCTGGCTTCAGATTCGATCGCTCCGGTTAGCGGGTAACATCCCAATGTGCGGAATCGAACGCTCTTATGTTGAACTTGTTCGTGAGGTTGGATCTCCATACGCTCATCATCCACCATGATCAACATGCCATCTCTTTCAACCACAGGTCGAACCGCAGCAAGATACAGAGGAACAATCTCGATGTTTTCCAAGTAGATGTATTGCCAGATGTCCAGCTCAGTCCAGTTTGACAGAGGGAAAACGCGGATGCTCTCACCCTTGTTGATCTGACCGTTATAGGTTTTCCACAGTTCAGGACGTTGGTTTTTTGGATCCCAAGTGTGGTTTTTATCGCGGAACGAATACACGCGCTCTTTTGCACGAGACTTCTCTTCATCGCGACGAGCACCACCAAATGCAGCATCAAAACCGTACTTATTCAATGCTTGTTTCAAACCCTGAGTTTTCATGATGTCAGTATGCTTTGACGAACCATGAACGAATGGACTAATGCCCATCTCAATACCTTCTGGGTTCTTATGTACCAAAAGCTCAAAGCCATACTTTTTCGCTGTTGCGTCACGGAACGCGATCATGTCGCGGAATTTCCAGTCAGTGTCAACATGAAGAAGAGGAAATGGAATTTTGCCCGGATAGAACGCTTTACGCGCCAAATGAAGCATTACGGATGAATCTTTACCGATAGAATACATCATCACAGGGTTTGCAAATTCCGCAGCAACTTCACGGATAATGTGAATGCTTTCTGCCTCAAGCTGTTTTAAATGGGTTAAACGTTGTTGATCCATTTTGCGTGCTTCCTTTTAGCTGCCTTATGGCTTGTCAGGCTTATGATTTATAAAACTCTTATGATTTATAAAATTAGAGCGCCCAACGAATAAATTTGTTTATGCGTATTGGTACTGTTCTTGACGAGTTGAGCTGTCGTTGAACCATTGGAGTTTGTCAGCCAAAGTCACAACCTCACCAATCACGATTAACGATGGTGATTGTGCGTTAGCCGCTAGTTGTGGCAATTCACAAAGCTGTCCGCGAAAAACCTTCTGCGTTGCTTGAGTTCCACGCTCAATAATTGCAATCGGTGTTGATGCATTTCGACCATGCTCAATAAGCTGCTGAGCGATCGTGCTTGATTTCATCAGCCCCATGTAAATCACTAAGGTCTGGTTACCTCTCGCGAGCGTAGACCAATCCATATCTGCCGCTTCTGCTTTTAAATGACCCGTAACAAACAGTGCTGACTGAGCAAAATCGCGATGAGTTAGCGGAATACCGGCATATGCGGTAGCGCCTGCTGCTGCAGTAATTCCCGGAATCACTTGAAACTTGATACCCGCTTCAAACAACACTTCCAGTTCTTCACCGCCACGCCCAAACATGAATGGATCACCACCTTTAATACGAACAACTCGATGGCCTTGCTTGGCAAAATCCACTAACAGTTGATTGGTTTTTTCCTGAGGCACACTGTGGTGACCAGCACGCTTACCCACACAAACCAAAATACTATCCGATGGAACAAGAGCCATGATGTCGTCAGACACGAGGTAGTCGTACAAAACCACGTCGGCTTGTTGCAGCAAATTAAGCGCTTTAATCGTCAGCAATTCAGGATCACCGGGACCAGCACCGATTAATGCCACTTCACCTGCTTGTAGCTGGCTACGAGAAAGACTTGTCCATTTGCTTTCTGGTGCAGAGGCATCAACAGCGACTAAGCGTGTTTTTTTCTGCTTTGGCAGCGTTGAAACGTTTTCTAAGCCAACCATGTTTGTCATCCTTTACCCAATTAATGGAAGCATTATGGTGGTATCTACTTATTACCTGAAATTCTAAAATTTCATTTTTTATTCGAAAAACTGATAAGTAGTTGGCATGGGAGTAGAGCAAAGAAGAAAAGAGCTTCTATATTAAGAAGCTGAAGGCGTAACATCTTGGTGCGAAATGGTGATAACTGGCACCAAAGCGAACCATTTAGATGCCTAACTTCACAGTTTCATAGAATATGAAATCATTGTTTCATAATAACTTGATACATTTATCGAGTTATCACTTTCCTAATCAATTGGAGTACACAATGACAGTTGCAGTCAAACCTCTATCTATTGCCATTTTAGGTGGTTTGTTGACCATGGCCGGTCCTTCTATGGCTGATACCATCAAACTACGTATTATCGAGACAACTGATATTCACACTAACGTGATGGATTATGACTACTACAAAGACAAGCCATCAGATCAAATCGGTTTGACTCGCGCAGCAACGTTAGTAAAACAAGCTCGTGGTGAAGTGACTAACAGTATTTTGGTTGATAACGGTGACTTAATCCAAGGTAGTCCAATGGGTGACTACATGGCAGCAAAAGGCATCAAAGCTGGCGAAGTTCATCCTGTTTACAAAGCAATGAACCAACTGTCGTACGATGTAGGTAACATTGGTAACCACGAATTTAACTATGGATTGGATTTCCTAAAAGAAACCATCAACGATGCTAAATTCCCTTACGTGAACGCGAACGTTTACAACGCATCAACGGGTGAGCATCTATTCCAGCCATACCTAATCAAAACACATACCTTCAAAGATACCGACGGTAAAGCTCACGAAATCAAAGTGGGTTACATCGGTTTCGTTCCGCCACAAATCATGGTGTGGGATAAGAAGAACCTAGATGGTCGTGTAATTGCTCGCGACATCAAAAAGACAGCTGAAAAGCTAATCCCTGAGATGAAAGCGAAAGGTGCTGACATTATTGTTGCGATTCCACACTCAGGTATCTCAACAGATGAATATCAAGAAGGCGCTGAAAACTCTGTTTACTACTTAACAAAAGTAGAAGGCATCGATGCTATTGCCTTCGGCCACTCACATGCCGTGTTCCCAAGCAAAGAGTTTGCAAAAGTAGCTGGTGCAGATGTTGAGAAAGGCACTATCAATGGCGTAACAGCTGTGATGCCGGGACGTTGGGGTAGCCATGTTGGTGTAATGGACCTAACTTTAGAGCAAAAAGATGGCAAATGGGCAGTAACCAATGGTCAATCTGAAGCTCGTCCAATCTTTGATAAAGCAAGCAAGAAAGCGATTGTAGAAGCGGATGCTGGCATCGTAAAAGCGCTTGAAGCAGACCATAAAGGCACTCGTGACTTCGTTAACCAACCTATTGGTAAATCGAATGACGTGATGTACAGCTTCCTTGCATTAGTACAAGATGACCCAACGATTCAAATCGTGAGTTTGGCACAAAAAGATTACGTAGAACGCTTCATCCAAGGTGATCCAAACCTAGATGGTCTGCCAGTTCTTTCTGCTGCTGCACCGTTCAAAGCGGGTGGTCGTAAGAATGACCCATCTAACTTTACTGAAGTAGAATCTGGTGAGCTTACCTTCCGTAACGCAGCGGACTTATACCTATACCCTAATACGCTAGTAACCTTGAAAGTATCAGGTAAAGAAGTCAAAGAATGGTTGGAATGCTCTGCTGGTCAGTTTAAACAAATTGATGTGAGTTCAAGCGAGCCACAATCGCTTATCGACTGGGATGGTTTCCGTACATACAACTTCGACGTGATCGATGGTGTGGACTATCAAATCGATATTACTCAACCAGCGAAATACGATGGCGACTGTAAAGTTATCAATCCTGATTCTCAGCGTATTGTGAACCTGACATATAAAGGTAAGCCAATTGATACGGCGCAAACCTTCTTAATTGCGACCAATAACTACCGCGCATACAGCAACAAGTTCCCAGGCACTGGTTCAGATTTCATCGCATTTGATTCACCAGATGAAAACCGCACCGTCGTTGCTGATTACATTGCTCGCGTAAGCAAAGAGCAAGGTGAAGTGACACCAAGTGCAGACAATAACTGGTCATTCGCACCAATCAAGTCTAAGACCAAGCTTGATATTCGTTTTGAAACTTCACCAAGTGAAAAAGCGGCGAAATTTGTCAAAGACAAAGGCCAATACCCAATGGAATTGGTAGCAACAGATGAAGTTGGCTTCGGTGTTTACCGAATCAATCTACAAAAATAATTCTAGATTCCTGTAAAATACTAGCCGCAGCATTCGCTGCGGCTTTTTATTTGAGGCAAAAGAGTAATGACGATGCGGGACCAAGCTATCTACGATAATTTTATAAAACAAATGCTGGAATATGGATTCAGTAGCGCAGAAGCACAGCAGTTATTTGAAGTTTCATCCCTGCTTGAACTTCCAACTCGTCATATTCTGGTCAATCAAGGGCAAATGGCCAGCCATCTTTATTTTGTCAGCCACGGTATATGTCACGCCAGCTACCTTACAGAAGAAGGCAAAACATTCAGTAAAGAGTTCTATTGGGAACAAGATTGGATCATCGGATTTGAAAGCTTGATAAAACAAGCACCCTATCCTTATTTACTTGAAACACTGAGCCCAGTAACGCTGCTCTGTTTGCCAATTGAATACCTGAACCAATGGAAAAAAACCTCGCATCCGCTCTATATCAAGTTGCTTGAAACGCAGTTGATGCATAAGGAAAACAAAGAAAGGTTTATGCTTTTGTATCGCCCGGAGCAGCGATATCAGATTATGTGTCAGCAGTTTCCTGACTTAATGAAGCGGCTCAGCGATATTCACGTTGCCGCTTATTTAGGTATCACCCCGATCAGTTTAAGCCGCATCAAAGCGCGCTTAAGAGGGGCATAATTAAAGTTATTTGATGAAACGGGCGCGGAACTGACGTCCTTTCATTTTGCCGTTCGACAATTTGCTCAATGCTTTTTTCGCGATACCTTTCTCAACCGCCACATAAGAACGCATGGCAGATAGGTTAATTTTGCCGATGTGAGCGGCAGAGAGTTCACCGTCAGATGTCAACGCACCCAAAATATCTCCGGCACGCACTTTCTGCTTCTTCCCGCCATCGATCTGGATTGTCACCATAGACGCTTGATATGGAGCTACTCCCGAAGGTTTCTGTGGCAGAGTTGCAGGTTCGATAGCGATGTCCATGTACTCATCAATCTGAGCCACGCGGTACATTTCTTTCTCACTGAAGAAGCTAAACGCTAGTCCTTTACTTCCTGCGCGGCCAGTACGGCCAATACGATGCACGTGTACTTCTGGGTCACGAGAAAGCTCAAAGTTAAATACTGCGTCAAGATTATCCACATCTAAACCACGAGCCGCCACATCCGTTGCAACCAGAATTGAGATACTCTTATTGGCAAACTGAACCAAAGCTTGGTCACGTTCACGTTGTTCCATGTCACCGTGCAGTTCAATCACGCTAAAACCGCGGTGATGAAGCTCATCAGCCACATGCTGTACTTCGCGTTTAGTATTGCAGAACACTACCGAGGATTCCGGCTGATGTTTCAGCAATAAAGCCTCTAGCGCGTCATCACGAGCTTCACTACCTTCAACTTTGTAGAAATATTGCTTAATGCTTGAGGTTTCGTGAGTCGCTGCAACTTTAATCATCAATGCATCATGAGTCACTTTCTGTGCGATCTGCTGAATTGAATCAGGATAGGTAGCACTGAATAGCAAAGTCTGACGCTTAGCAGGAGCTTGATCGATAATCGCTTCTAGCGCATCTTGGAAACCCATATCTAGCATGCGGTCAGCTTCATCCAGTACGAGCGTATTCAGTTCGCTCAAATCGATTCGATCTTTGCTTAGGTGATCAAGAATACGTCCTGGCGTACCAACCAAAATATGCGCGCCATGCTCTAGGGAACCAATTTGAGGCCCCATCGGCATACCGCCACAAAGCGTCAGCACTTTAATATTGTGAATAGCGCGAGCTAGTGTACGGATGTCCGTTGCTACTTGGTCAGCTAACTCACGAGTTGGACAAAGCACTAGAGCCTGAACTCGGAAGCGTTTTACATCCAAGTTAGACAGCACACCGAGCCCAAACGCCGCGGTTTTGCCTGATCCTGTTTTTCCTTGGCCAATGACATCCTGTCCTTTAAGAATCGCTGGCAACGATTGTGCTTGAATCGGCGTCATGTTGGTAAAGCCGATAGTTTCAAGGTTAGAAAGCAATTCTGGCTTAAGGTTTAAAGCCGAAAATGAAGTATCACTCAAGGGGATGTCCTTTAGGGTCTATTAGCCCTAGCTATACGAAAAAATAATCGCCTATTATCGTTATTTTTCTCCCTCACCACCAATGAATATTCGATTAATTTCTTCAATCGATTGCCAATTAACTTTTGTTAATGTCTTCCCCTAACCATCCTGCTAGATTGTTGCCAAATTAAACACAAGGAGTTAGTCGTCATGCTCAATTGGCAGTGCCTTTCATTTTCTGAACTTTCCACCACGCAACTCTATGAAATGCTGAAACTAAGAGTCGATGTGTTTGTTGTAGAACAAACCTGTCCATATCCGGAACTGGACAATAAAGATCGTGTAGAGGGAGTTTTCCACCTACTCGGTTACAAAGGTGAAGAGCTGGTAGCCTGTGCGCGCCTGTTACCTAAGGGCATCAGCTACTCAACATTGAGTATTGGCAGAGTCGTCACCAAACAAAGTGCTCGTGGCGATGGTTTAGGTCACAAACTCATGTCTCAGGCTTTACATGAGTGTCAGCAACGTTGGCCAAACGAAGATATCACCATCAGTGCCCAGCAACATCTCGCTAAATACTACGGACAACATGGCTTTGAACAGACTTCAGAAATGTATTTGGAAGATGACATTCCACACATTGAAATGAAGCGAATCGCTTAATGTCACCTTATTCGGTAGCTCTCATTGCACTTATCGTTGGCAATCTCGCAGCTTCGTTATCTGACGTTTCAGTAAAGATGCTTGCGGGTGAAGTGTCAGCATTTCAGTATATGTTTTTACGTCAGCTGATATCTCTGCTCATCATATTGCCACTTTGGCTGAGGCAACAAAAAGAGCAAAGAGCGCTTTTAAATACGTCGATGACAGCTTTAAGAGCGCATTTGGTACTTATTGGTAGTGGTTGTATGTTGGTCGCAATTACTTACCTTCCACTGGCAACTGCCAATGCTGTTTTTTATGCTGCACCTATTCTGATGCTGCCACTTTCAATGTGGCTACTGAAAGAAAAACCAAGCAGTACAAAGATATTGGCGACCCTCTTTGGATTTTGTGGCGTACTTATTGTGCTACGCCCGCAAAACTTTCACTGGGCTGCAGGATTTGCATTAGTCACAGCGTTTACTTTGGCTTTGTTTAACATATTGGCGAAGCGTATTCCGAAAGAGCAAACTGTTATTACCACATTAATGTGGACTAGCCTGTTTTCTCTGCCGATAGCAGCAGTACTAGCCTCTATAAATTGGCAGCCAATGACGTGGATTCAGATAGTGTGGATTGCATTAAGTGCATTGCTGGTGCTTTCTTACAATGGTCTGGCGGTTATCGCTTATCAGAGAGCCGCTGCTAATCAAATAGCATTAGCTGAATATTCAGGTTTACTTTTTGTCGTGTTATTTGGGGTTACGTGGTTCGATGAAATCCCCGACATGCTGACTTGGGTAGGTATTGGGATGATAGTCTTGCCACTGATTCCGAAAACTCAGCTATTTAAAAAACGGGGCAAGAAAAAACTTATTAATGCCAGTAATTAGACTGGCATTAATATCATTTGCTTCGACCAAATCCACCTTCAGAGAGTTTGAAGAACATCACTGACTGGCCATTGCGCTCAAGTTGCAAAATATCCAAATTGCCATCCTCAGCGAGTTTAAAACGAATCAACTGGCCTTGTTGGATATGGCTCAGTGGCTTATCTGTACCTTCGATTTTAACCAGAGAATTTAAATCACTCATTGGAAGTTCGTTTACACGAAAAACCTGAGAGAGTGTATCACCTTTCTGAACAATGTACTCACGCCACGCATTTGATTCTAGAGGTGAGCTGCTTGATGCTTTTTGCTCACTCAGCCCACGAGTATTAATATCCAGCTCCACACGTTTATTAACGGGTTCTGCAGATCTTGAGCTAGAGCTTTCAGGAAATGGAATGATACTGATAGCAAGCACCACAGGGATTAATACCATTAGTGCTCTCTGATGAAACTTCGGTAATCGCATCCAAAACTGCTTTACATCTTCAAGATAAGCCTGCCAATCGATAGCCTTCCACTTATCCTGAGCCAATGCGATGTAATCTGTCTGCTGTTTTTTCTTATGTCGACGGTTCATTTTTATCCGTTCCTTTACTTCGTAGCCTCAGTATAAAAACTCAAGAGCCATGAGTATAGAGTTTCCCCCTGTTATCTAGTAAAGCTTTACACAATATTGAAGATTTTTCGCTGGGATCTGCGCTCAGTCACACCTTATCGTGTTAATTAAACGAATTCAGTTCGGGCGTTTCATCGATTGCTCGAAACTGGTATCCTTTGGACTTTGTTTTATCTTAGAAAGAGTGACATTTATGTCTGAAGTGAAATTTGAAACCGTTGAGCAAAAAGCTAGCTACGGTATCGGTCTACAAATGGGCCAGCAACTAGCAGGTAGTGGCCTTGAAGGTCTTAACGTTGACGCTATTGCTGCGGGTATTGCAACAGCGCTAGTTGGCGATATGCCAGCAATCGAAGTAGACGAAATCAACAAAGCTCTACAAGCAATGCACACTCGTGCAGAAGAAGCACGTCAAGAAGCAGCTAAAGTAGCAGCTGCAGAAGGCGAAACGTTCCTTCAAGATAATGCTCTACGTTCAGAAGTAACAGTTCTAGACTCTGGTCTACAATACGAAGTTATCACTGAAGGTACTGGTGAAATCCCTTCTGCTGACAAATCAGTGCGTGTTCACTACCACGGTGAACTAGTAGACGGCACTGTATTCGATAGCTCTGTTTCTCGCGGTCAGCCAGCTGAATTCCCTGTGACAGGTGTAATTAAAGGTTGGGTTGAAGCACTACAAATGATGCCTGTTGGCTCGAAATGGAAACTGTACATCCCACATAACCTTGCTTACGGCGAACGTGGTGCTGGCGCAGCGATTCCTCCATTCGCAGCTCTAGTATTCGAAGTAGAACTACTAGCAATTCTATAATCGAAATTTTCGCGAATAACGATATTTAAAGCGACGCCCAGCGTCGCTTTTTTTATCTAGACTTACAATATTCCATCTTAGTCAGCCAAAGGAAGCATAATGAAAAAATCCCTCATCCTCGCTGTAGTTGCTGCCAACATTTTTGCAGCCCCAAGCTACGCGTTCTTAGGTAAACTTACTGAAAGCAATGACCTATCAAGTATGGTCAGCAGTACATTATCGCAAACGGAGTCAAACTCAGCGTTACTAACTCAAATTACTAGCCAATTACCGGTATCAAATACTCAAGCAGCTGGCGGAGTGGGTAGTTTATTAGCATTGGCTCAAAACCAACTTTCTGATTCCAATAGCTCGGAGTTAGAATCTCTGTTACCAGGACTAGATCAGTTAACTAGCCTAAATGGTACAAGTAGCAAGTTATCAAACATCGCCGATATTGAAGCTGTAAACAAAGTCTTCAACAAGCTTGGACTTGATTCGAGTATGGTCTCTCAGTTTGCACCATTGGTTCTTCAGTATTTAACAGGACAAGGTGCATCTTCAGACTTAGTGAGTTCACTAAGTTCAATTTGGCAATAACAAACCGAACAAAGTAAAAAATCCCTTTTACGGGATTTTCAGATACAAAAAAGCCGAGCTTACGCTCGGCTTCTTGTTTAGCGAACTTACTGATTACTCAGCAGCAGCTTCAGTTTCTGGGCGATCAACAAGCTCAATGTAAGCCATTGGAGCTTTATCACCAGCACGGAAGCCAGCTTTTAGGATACGAGTGTAACCGCCCTGACGAGCAGAAAAACGTGGACCTAGTTCGTTAAATAATTTTGCTACAACTTCGTTATCACGAGTGCGAGCAAATGCAAGACGACGGTTAGCAACGCTGTCAGTCTTAGCTAGTGTAATCAAAGGCTCAACTACGCGACGTAGCTCTTTTGCTTTTGGCAATGTAGTCTTGATAACTTCATGACGTACAAGAGAGCTAGCCATATTGCTGAACATCGCTTTACGATGTGAGCTGTTGCGGTTGAGTTGACGACCACTCTTACGATGGCGCATGACCTAATCCTTCTAACTATTATCGATTAATCTTCAGCGATAGACGCTGGCGGCCAGTTTTCTAGGCGCATGCCAAGAGAAAGGCCACGTGATGCAAGCACGTCTTTAATCTCTGTAAGAGATTTTTTACCAAGGTTAGGCGTTTTAAGTAGCTCAACCTCAGTGCGCTGTACTAGATCACCGATGTAGTGAATCGCTTCTGCTTTCAGACAGTTAGCAGAGCGAACTGTTAGTTCAAGATCGTCTACAGGACGGAGTAGGATCGGATCGAATTCCGGCTTCTCTTCTTTCTCCTCAGGTACACGTACATCACGTAGATCTACGAACGCATCCAATTGTTCAGCAAGAATAGTTGCTGCACGACGGATTGCTTCCTCAGGTTCTAAAGTTCCGTTTGTTTCCATATCGATAACAAGCTTGTCTAAGTCAGTGCGTTGTTCAACACGAGCTGCATCAACCGAGTAAGCAATTTTGTCTACTGGGCTGAAAGTCGCATCTACAAGCAAACGACCGATTGGACGCTCATCTTCTTCAGTATGGATACGGGCTGAAGCTGGAACATAACCGCGACCACGTTCTACTTTGATGCGCATAGCGATCTCAGCATTGCTATCTGTTAGATGGCAAATAACGTGTTCTGGGTTAGCGATCTCTACATCACCATCATGGGTGATGTCACCTGCAACCACAGGGCCCGAGCCTGATTTGTTTAGTGTAATGAACACTTCATCTTTGCCTTCGGCAACGCGAACAGCCAAACCTTTAAGGTTTAGTAGGATTTCAAGAATATCTTCCTGAACGCCTTCTTTAGTGCTGTACTCATGAAGTACGCCTTCAATCTCAACTTCTGTTACGGCACAACCCGGCATAGAAGATAGTAGAATACGGCGAAGTGCATTACCAAGAGTATGGCCGAAACCACGCTCTAATGGCTCAAGAGTTACTTTTGCGTGTGTCGTGCTGATCTGTTCGATGTCAACAAGACGTGGCTTAAGAAATTCTGTTACAGAACCCTGCATTGTGTCCTCTCTTTAGTTTAAACCTTACTTAGAGTAAAGCTCGACGATCAATTGTTCGTTGATGTCAGCTGATAGATCAGAACGTTCAGGCAAACGCTTGAAAGTACCTTCCATCTTGCTCGCATCTACTTCAATCCAAGTTGGTTTTTCGCGTTGTTCTGCAACTTCTAGAGCAGCAGCAATACGTGATTGCTTTTTAGCTTTTTCACGGATAGTAACAACGTCGTTAGCCGCAACATTGAAAGAAGGAACGTTTACAACTTTACCGTTAACTAGGATAGCTTTGTGGCTAACTAGTTGACGTGCTTCTGCGCGAGTTGCACCAAAGCCCATACGGTAAACTACGTTATCAAGACGACCTTCTAGAAGCTGAAGTAGGTTTTCACCAGTGTTGCCTTTTAGGCGTGCAGCTTCTTTGTAGTAGTTACGGAATTGTTTTTCTAGTACGCCGTAGATACGACGAACTTTTTGCTTCTCACGAAGCTGAACGCCGTACTCAGATAGACGACCGCGACGAGCGCCGTGTACACCTGGTGCGTTCTCAATTTTACACTTGGTATCGATCGCGCGAACACCAGACTTAAGGAATAAGTCAGTGCCTTCACGACGGCTAAGCTTTAGCTTAGGACCCAAATATCTTGCCATGATCTTTCTCCAGTATTCTAAAAAACGTTATACGCGACGTTTCTTAGGTGGACGACAACCGTTATGAGGGATTGGTGTAGCATCAACGATGTTTGTGATGCGGAAACCAGCAGCGTTCAGTGCGCGAACAGTAGATTCACGACCTGGACCTGGACCCTTAACCATAACTTCTAGGTTCTTTAGGCCGTATTCTTTAGCCATTTCAGCACAACGCTCAGCAGCAACCTGTGCAGCGAACGGAGTAGACTTACGAGAACCGCGGAAACCTGAACCACCTGCAGTAGCCCAAGCTAAAGCATTACCTTGACGGTCAGTAATGGTTACGATTGTGTTATTGAAAGATGCATGAATGTGCGCTACGCCATCAGCAACTTGCTTGCGTACGCGCTTACGTGCGCGAGTTGGTTGTTTAGCCATTGTACTTACCCTTCCCGATTATTTCTTGATCGGCTTACGCGGACCCTTACGGGTGCGAGCGTTGGTTTTAGTACGCTGTCCACGTAGTGGTAGACTGCGACGATGACGAAGACCACGGTAACAACCAAGGTCCATTAGACGCTTGATGTTCATGGAAACTTCACGACGTAGATCACCCTCTACAGTGTATTTAGCTACACCATCACGCAGTTGATCGATCTGCTCTTCAGTTAGTTCACTGATCTTAACATCTTCAGCAATACCCACTTCAGCTAGGATAGCTTGAGAGCGAGTTTTACCGATACCGTAGATCGCTGTTAGGGCGATTACAGCATGTTTCTGATCAGGAATGTTAATGCCTGCTATACGGGCCACTATGCACTCCTAGTACTCTATATAAAGAATTATCCGCAACAAAGCCCGTAGAGGATACGTTGCGGCATACTACTTCTTTTGCACGCAAAAGGTAGGCCGAGGAATATACTCGACCAACCTTTAATTTTCAAGTAAAAATTTCTGCTAATTAGCCTTGGCGCTGTTTGTGCTTTGGCTCACTGCAAATCACGCGAACGACACCGTTACGCTTGATAACTTTACAGTTACGGCAGATTTTTTTAACGGAAGCACGAACTTTCATTGCTAAACTCCGTAAATCTGACCTGAAGGTTAGTATAGTCGAATTATCGACCGTAGCCTTTCAGGTTCGCTTTTTTCAACACAGACTCATATTGATTAGACATCATATGCGTCTGAACCTGTGCCATAAAGTCCATGATTACAACAACTACGATAAGTAGTGATGTACCGCCGAAATAGAAACGTACGTTCCATGCGACCATCATGAACTCAGGGATCAGACAGATAAAGGTAATATACAACGCACCAGCTAGGGTTAAACGTGTCATTACTTTATCGATATATTTCGCTGTCTGTTCTCCTGGGCGGATACCGGGTACGAATGCACCTGACTTCTTCAAGTTATCTGCTGTTTCACGTGGGTTAAATACCAACGCTGTGTAGAAGAAACAGAAGAATATAATCGCTGCTGCATAAAGCATTACATACAGAGGTTGACCTGGGCTAAGAGCCAAAGACACATCAGTTAACCAACCGAATGTGCTGCTCTCACCGTTCTGACCGAACCACTGAGCCAATGTTCCTGGGAACAGGATAATACTTGATGCAAAAATCGCAGGTATTACACCAGCCATGTTAATTTTCAATGGCAAGTGAGTGCTTTGCGCTGCAAAAACTTTACGACCTTGTTGACGCTTCGCATAGTTAACGACGATTCGACGTTGACCACGCTCCATGAAAACAACGAAGTAAATAACAGCAAAAGCAACTACCGCAATCAACAACAGAAGAAGTACATGCAGTTCACCTTGACGCGCTTGCTCGATAGTATGTCCGATTGCTGAAGGCAATCCAGCAACAATACCTGCAAAGATAAGTAACGAAATACCGTTACCAATTCCGCGCTCTGTAATTTGTTCACCTAACCACATTAAGAACATGGTACCAGTTACTAAACTCACGGTAGCAATTAGGGTAAACATGGTTTGGTCGATAACGACCAGATTGTTGACCATGTTTGGTAGACCTGTTGCGATACCAATAGCTTGGAATGTTGCAAGTACAAGCGTGCCATAACGCGTATATTGGCTAATCTTACGACGGCCTGCTTCACCCTCTTTCTTGAGTTCCGCTAACGCTGGATGAACTACTGTAAGCAATTGAACAACAATAGATGCCGAAATATACGGCATGATGCCCAATGCAAAGATAGATGCACGCGAAAGAGCACCACCGGAGAACATGTTAAACATTTCAACGATGGTACCTTTTTGCTGTTCGAACAAATCGGCAAGTACAGTTGCGTCAATACCAGGAATCGGCACAAAAGAGCCCGCTCGGAATACTAAAAGTGCACCAATTACGAATAATAAGCGCGACTTTAACTCACCCAAGCCGCCCTGAGCACTACGAAAATCTTGTCCTGGTTTCTTAGCCATCTGTACCTCAATCCTCGAGATTACGCCTCGATTTTACCGCCTGCAGCTTCGATTGCAGCTTGCGCGCCTTTAGTAACACGCAGACCTTTTACAGTCACTGCCTTGCTGATCTCGCCAGAAAGAACAACTTTAACAAACTCGATGTTCTTTGTAACAACGTTTGCAGCTTTCAAGCTGTTTAGATCAACCACGTCACCAGTTACTTTCGCTAGCTCAGCTAGACGAACTTCAGCAGACACTAGGCTCTTACGAGAAGTGAAACCGAATTTTGGTAGACGTTGTTTCAATGGCATCTGACCGCCTTCGAAACCTGGACGAACTTTACCGCCTGAACGCGACTTTTGACCTTTATGGCCACGGCCACCAGTTTTACCTAGGCCTGAACCAATACCACGGCCAACGCGCTTCTTAGAAGGCTTTGAACCCGCAGCTGGTGCTAGAGTATTCAAAAACATTATGATTACTCCTCAACTTTAACCATGTAGTAAACCTTGTTGATCATACCGCGTACACACGGAGTATCTTCAAGTTCTACTGTATGGTTGATTTTACGAAGGCCTAAACCGCGCAAAGTAGCTTTGTGCTTAGGTAGGCGACCAATTGAGCTTTTAGTTTGAGTTACTTTAATAGTTGCCATCGTGTTCTTACTCCGAAATAGATTCAACAGTTAGACCACGTTTAGCAGCAACCATTTCTGGTGACTTAACGCTAGCTAATGCATCGATCGTTGCACGAACGATGTTGATAGGGTTCGTTGAACCGTATGCTTTAGATAGTACGTTGTGTACACCTGCAACTTCTAGTACTGCACGCATCGCACCACCTGCGATAACACCAGTACCAACTGCTGCTGGCTGCATGTAAACTTTAGAGCCCGAGTGACGACCTTTCACCGGATGGTGAAGAGTGCCTTCGTTAAGCGCGATCGTAGTCATGTTACGACGTGCTTTTTCCATTGCTTTTTGAATCGCTGCAGGTACTTCACGAGCTTTGCCGTAACCGAAACCTACACGACCATTACCGTCACCAACTACTGTTAGTGCAGTGAAGCTCATGATTCGACCACCTTTAACCGTTTTAGAAACACGGTTAACAGCGATTAATTTTTCTTGCAAATCATTCGCTTGAACTTGTTGTTCTTTAGCCATCTTCCAACCCTACCTTAGAATTTCAGACCAGCTTCGCGAGCAGATTCTGCTAGCGCCGCTACTCGACCGTGGTATTGGAAACCAGAACGATCAAATGCAACTGCAGTTACGCCTTTAGCAAGCGCACGCTCAGCAACAGCTTTACCAACTGCTTTAGCTGCATCAACGTTACCAGTGTATTTAACTTGCTCACGGATCGCTTTTTCTACAGTAGATGCTGCTGCGATAACCTCAGAGCCATTAGCTGCAATCACTTGTGCATACACGTGACGAGGAGTACGGTGTACTACTAGGCGAGTTGCACCCAGTTCTGCGATCTTACGACGTGCACGTGTAGCACGACGGATGCGAGATGCTTTCTTATCCATAGTGTTACCTTACTTCTTCTTAGCTTCTTTACTACGCACATTTTCATCTGCGTAACGAATACCTTTACCTTTATAAGGCTCAGGCGCGCGGTAAGAACGAATGTCAGCCGCAACTTGACCAACTACTTGCTTATCGCAACCAGTTAGAACAATTTCAGTTTGGCTTGGACATTCGGCTTTAATACCCTCTGGCAACTCGTGCTCAACAGGGTGAGAGAAGCCTAGCGTTAGAGCTACAGCGTTGCCTTTCATAGCAGCACGGTAACCAACACCCTTAAGAGTTAGCTTCTTAGTAAAGCCTACAGTAACACCAACAACCATGTTGTTTACTAGTGCACGAGCAGTACCTGCTTGTGCCCAAGCATTAACGACACCTTCTTTAGGGCCGAATGTTAGGTTGTTTTCTACTTGAGCGATCACAACTGCATCGTTAAGAACGCGAGTTAATTCACCCTTTGCGCCCTTTACAGTGATCTCTTGACCGTTCAATTTCACCTCTACGCCAGCTGGAATAGCGACAGGTGCTTTAGCAACACGAGACATGTTCTACTCCTTAATTATGCTACGTAGCAAAGGATTTCGCCGCCTAGACCTGCTTTACGAGCAGCACGGTCAGACATAAGACCCTTTGACGTTGAAACAACAGCAATACCAAGACCACCCATTACAGAAGGTAGTTCGCCTTTCTTCTTGTAAACACGAAGACCAGGACGTGAAACACGTTTGATTTGCTCAATTACTGGTTTAGCTTGGAAATACTTAAGAGTGATTTCTAGCTCAGGTTTTGCTCCGCCTTCAACAGCGAAGTCTGCGATGTAACCTTCAGCTTTAAGTAGTGCAGCAATTGCAACTTTAAGCTTTGAAGAAGGCATTGTTACAGCAACTTTATTTGCTGCCTGACCGTTACGAACACGGGTCAGCATATCCGAAATCGGATCTTGCATGCTCATAGTCTTTACTCCAAATGATTAAGTGGCAATTACCAGCTAGCCTTACGAAGTCCAGGAATCTCGCCTTTCATGCAAGCTTCACGAACTTTGATACGGCTTAGACCGAATTTACGTAGGTAACCGTGTGGACGACCAGTTTGGTTGCAACGGTTGCGCTGACGAGATGCACTTGAATCACGTGGAAGAGTTTGCAGTTTAAGAACCGCATTCCAACGATCTTCTTCAGATGCGTTTACATCGCTGATAGTCGCTTTTAGCGCTGCACGCTTTTCAGCGTATTGTGCTACAAGCTTTGCACGCTTTACTTCGCGCGCTTTCATTGAATTTTTAGCCATAACAGTAACCCGTCACCTTACTTGCGGAATGGGAAGTTAAAGGCAGCCAGCAGAGCTCGGCCTTCCTCATCGGTAGCAGCAGACGTCGTGATAGTGATATCAAGACCGCGTACTCGATCGACTTTATCGTAGTCGATTTCCGGGAAGATGATTTGCTCGCGAACGCCCATGCTGTAGTTACCGCGACCGTCAAAAGACTTAGCGCTAACACCACGGAAATCTCGTACACGTGGAAGAGCGATAGAAATCAAACGCTCAAGAAAATCCCACATGCGCTCGCCACGCAAGGTTACTTTACAACCAATTGGGTAGCCTTCACGAATTTTGAAGCCTGCAACAGATTTACGCGCTTTAGTGATAAGTGGCTTTTGACCAGAGATCGTTGCCATATCAGATGCTGCGTTTTCTAGCAGTTTCTTATCGTTGATTGCTTCACCAACGCCCATATTGAGGGTGATTTTCTCAATTCTAGGGACTTGCATGACGCTTGTGTAACTGAACTGTTTGGTCAGATCAGCGACTACAGACGACTTGTAGTAATCATGCAGTTTCGCCATAGTAGAACTCCAAATTACTTCTAATTAGTTAGAAACGATTTCGTTGTTAGATTTAAAGAAACGAACTTTCTTACCATCTTCGAAACGGAAACCGATACGGTCAGCTTTACCAGTAGCTGCGTTGAAGATTGCCACGTTAGAAACGTCGATCGCTGCTTCTTGCTCTACAACACCGCCTTGGATGCCTAGTGCAGGAACAGGTTTCTGGTGTTTCTTAACAAGGTTGATACCTTCTACGATAACTTTACCAGTTGCTAGAACCTTAGTTACTTTACCTTTCTTGCCTTTATCTTTACCAGCAAGAACGATTACTTCGTCATTACGACGGATTTTAGCTGCCATCTTTACGTGCTCCTTACAGAACTTCTGGAGCCAGTGAGACAATCTTCATGAATTTCGCAGTACGAAGTTCACGTGTCACTGGACCAAAGATACGTGTACCGATAGGTTGCTCACTGTTGTTGTTTAACAGTACGCAAGCATTACGGTCGAAGCGAATGACAGAACCGTCTGGACGACGAACGCCTTTACGGGTGCGAACTACCACCGCCTTCAGTACATCACCTTTCTTAACTTTACCGCGTGGAATTGCTTCCTTAACAGTAACTTTAATGATGTCGCCAACGTGGGCGTAACGACGGTGAGAGCCACCCAGAACCTTAATACACATTACGCTGCGAGCGCCTGAGTTATCAGCTGCGTCCAGCATACTTTGCATTTGGATCATGTTAGTGCTCCGCTAAATATTAAAAACTAGACCCATCACGGGTCGGGCTGCCTCTTTAAAGGGACGCGAATTGTACCACCCTTTTTTTATATTGGGTAGTCAAAAAATAAACGGCCCCAAAAATATTTTTGGAGCCGTTTATTCAGTCAGAAAAAACTAATTAAATCTTAGCTTTCTCTAGAACTTTTACCAAAGTCCAAGACTTAGTCTTAGACAGTGGACGACACTCTTTGATTTCAACTAAGTCGCCTAGGCCACATTCGTTGTTCTCATCATGTGCGTGTACTTTAGTCGTGCGCTTAACGAATTTACCGTAGATTGGGTGCTTTACGAAACGCTCGATAGCAACAGTGATAGACTTGTCCATCTTGTCGCTAGTAACACGACCTTGTTGGGTACGAATTTTGTCGCTCATTATGCGCCTGCCTTCTCAGTCAAAACAGTTTTCACACGTGCGATATCACGGCGGACAGCTTTTAGAGTATGAGTTTGCTGTAGCTGACCAGTTGCAGCTTGCATGCGCAAGTTGAACTGCTCTTTCAGCAATGCTAATAGCTCAGTATTAAGCTCTTCAACGCTCTTTTCGCGTAGATCTTGTGCTTTCATCACATCACCTGCTTAGTTACAAATGTAGTCTTGAATGGCAGTTTACGTGCCGCTAGGCGGAACGCTTCACGAGCCAATTCTTCAGGTACACCATCAACTTCGTACATAACCTTACCAGGTTGGATTTGGGCTACCCAGTACTCAACGTTACCTTTACCCTTACCTTGACGAACTTCTAGCGGTTTTTCTGTGATTGGTTTGTCTGGGAACACACGGATCCAGATTTTACCTTGACGCTTAATGTGACGTGTCATCGCACGACGTGCCGCTTCGATTTGACGAGCAGTTAGACGACCACGGCCTACAGCTTTCAAACCAAAAGAACCAAAGCTAACTTCAGTACCTTTTGCTAGACCACGGTTACGACCAGTATGCATCTTACGGAACTTAGTACGTTTAGGTTGTAGCATCTGTCGACTCCTTACTTACGGCCTTTACGCGGTTTCTTCGCAGGCTTGTCAGCCTTAGGCTCAACAGCGTTTGCAGCTGGCATACCACCAAGGATTTCGCCCTTGAAGATCCAAACTTTAACGCCGATTACACCGTATGTGGTGTGAGCTGAAGAAGTTGCGTAATCAATGTCAGCACGTAGAGTGTGTAGAGGCACACGGCCTTCACGGTACCACTCAGAACGTGCAATTTCAGCACCGCCTAGACGGCCACTTACTTCCACTTTGATACCTTTAGCGCCTAGACGCATAGCGTTTTGTACTGCGCGCTTCATAGCACGACGGAACATAACGCGACGCTCTAGTTGAGACGCGATGCTATCAGCCACTAATTGACCGTCTAGCTCAGGCTTACGTACTTCAGCGATGTTGATTTGCGCTGGTACACCTGCAATTTTAGCTACAGCTGTGCGTAGCTTCTCAACGTCTTCACCTTTCTTACCGATAACAACGCCTGGACGAGCAGTGTGAATAGTCACACGGATGCTCTTAGCAGGACGCTCGATAACGATGCGTGAAAGAGACGCTTTTGACAGTTCTTTAGTTAGGAACTGACGTACCTTGAAGTCGCCGTCTAGGTTGTCAGCGAAATCTTTGGTATTAGCAAACCATGTAGCATTCCAAGGCTTAACGATGCCTAGACGAATACCATTAGGATGTACTTTTTGACCCATTGCTTACTCTCCTAGTCTCTTAGCGATCTGCGACAACCACAGTAATGTGGCTTGAACGCTTCAAGATACGATCCGCACGGCCTTTAGCACGAGGCATAATACGCTTCATGACAGGGCCCTCATCTACGAAGATTTTAGCGACACGTAGATCGTCAATGTCAGCACCTTCGTTGTGTTCCGCGTTAGCGATTGCTGACTCAAGAACTTTCTTAACTAGCTCAGCAGCTTTTTTGTTGCTGAATGTTAGAAGTTCTAGAGCTTGGTCAACTTTCTTACCGCGAATTTGATCTGCAACTAAGCGAGCTTTCTGAGGCGAAATGCGAGCAAAGTTATGTTTAGCTAATGCTTCCATTATTTACTCCTTAACGCTTCTTAGCTTTCTTATCCACGACATGGCCGCGGTAAGTGCGAGTTGGTGCAAATTCACCAAGTTTGTGACCGATCATCTCGTCAGTTACGAAAACTGGAACGTGTTGACGACCATTATGGACAGCGATGGTCAAACCGATCATTGTAGGAATGATCATTGAACGACGGGACCAAGTCTTAATAGGCTTTTTGTCTCCGCTTTCCACCGCTTTCTCTACCTTCTTCAGCAAGTGTAGGTCAATAAATGGACCTTTCTTGAGAGAACGTGGCATGGCTTATCCTCTTAAATAGATTACTTATTGCGACGACGTACGATGTACTTGTCAGTGCGTTTGTTGCTACGAGTCTTGTAGCCTTTAGTTGGCATACCCCAAGGAGAAACTGGGTGACGACCACCAGACGTACGGCCTTCACCACCACCATGTGGGTGGTCAACCGGGTTCATTACCACACCGCGAACGGTAGGACGAACACCACGCCAACGGCTTGCACCAGCTTTACCTAATTCACGTAGCATGTGCTCTGCGTTGCCTACTTCACCGATTGTTGCACGGCCTTCAGACAATACTTTGCGCATCTCGCCAGAACGTAGACGGATAGTTACGTATGCACCGTCGCGAGCAACGATTTGAGCATATGCACCAGCCGAACGAGCTAGCTGACCACCTTTACCAGGTTTTAGTTCAACGTTGTGTACAGTTGAACCAACTGGGATGTTACGCATTGGCATTGCGTTACCAGCTTTGATTGGCGCATCAACGCCAGACTGGATAGCATCACCAGCTTGAACACCTTTAGGTGCTAGGATGTAACGACGCTCACCGTCTGCGTACAGAACTAGAGCGATGTTTGCGCTACGGTTTGGATCGTATTCAAGACGCTCAACTTTCGCTGGGATACCATCTTTAGTACGTTTAAAGTCAATCAGACGGTAGTGTTGTTTGTGACCACCACCGATGTGACGTACTGTGATACGACCGTTGTTGTTACGACCACCGTTCTTAGAGTTTTTCTCTAGAAGTGGCGCGTAAGGCTTACCTTTGTATAGGTCAGCATTAACAACTTTAACAACGTGACGGCGACCAGCCGAAGTCGGCTTACATTTAACAATAGCCATTTTTCAACTACTCCTGTTATTCCGCGCCGCCAACAAAGTCAAGATCTTGACCTTCGTTAAGAGTAACGTACGCTTTTTTCACGTCTGAACGACGGCCTTGGCGAACCCCTTGACGCTTGGTCTTACCCTTAGTGATAAGAGTATTTACAGACTTAACTTCAACTTCAAATAGCTTTTCTACAGCTGCTTTGATCTCTTTCTTAGTTGCATCCATTGATACTTTGAAAACGATAGTGTTCGCTTTCTCAGCAGCCATAGTTGCTTTTTCAGAGATGTGCGGTGCACGTAGAACTTTTAGTAGACGCTCTTCACGGATCATGCCAGCATCTCCTCAACTTGCTTAACTGCATCAGCAGTCATTAGAACCTTGTCAAATGCGATTAGGCTAACTGGGTCGATACCAGTAACGTCACGCACGTCAACTTTGTATAGGTTACGCGCAGCTAAGAATAGATTCTCGTCTACTTCACCAGTAACGATTAGAACATCGTTAAGTTCAAGTTCTTTCAGCTTAGCTGTTAGTTCTTTAGTTTTTGGTGCATCTACTGAGAAGCTTTCAACAACGATTAAACGCTCTTGACGAACTAGCTCAGAGAAAATGCTCTTCATAGCACCACGGTACATTTTTTTGTTTACTTTTTGGCTGTGATCTTGTGGTTTCGCAGCAAAAGTAACGCCACCTGTACGCCATAGTGGACTACGGATAGTACCAGCACGCGCACGGCCAGTACCTTTTTGACGCCATGGCTTAGCGCCACCGCCAGAAACTTCTGAACGTGTTTTTTGAGCACGAGTACCTTGACGAGCACCTGCTGCGTACGCAACAACTACTTGGTGTACAAGAGCTTCGTTGAACTCACGTCCGAAAGTAGTTTCGGAAACAGTTAGTGCGTTAGCACCTTTAACCATCAATTCCATTACTTACTCCTAGACGTTATGCTTTAACTGCTGGTTTGACGATAACATTACCGCCAATTGAGCCAGGGACTGCGCCTTTGATAAGAAGCAGATTGCGCTCAGCATCAACACGTACGATCTCAAGGTTTTGAGTCGTTACACGCTCTGCACCCATGTGACCAGACATTTTTTTGCCTTTAAACACGCGACCTGGAGTCTGACATTGACCGATAGAACCAGGAGCACGGTGAGACAAAGAGTTACCGTGAGTCATATCTTGAGTACGGAAATTCCAGCGCTTAACAGTGCCTTGGAAACCTTTACCTTTAGATGTACCAGTAACGTCTACTTTTTTGATTTCGTTGAAAAGTTCAACAGTTAGTTCAGCACCAACTTCAAACTCTTCGCCGCTTTCTAAGCGGAATTCCCAAAGACCACGACCAGCTTCTACACCAGCTTTCGCAAAGTGACCAGCTTCTGGTTTTGATACGCGGCTAGCTTTCTTAGCACCAGCAGTTACTTGGATAGCTGTGTAACCATCGTTCTCAAGAGTTTTAACTTGAGCAACACGGTTCGCTTCAACTTCCACAACTGTTACTGGGATAGAAACGCCTTCTTCGGTAAATACGCGGGTCATACCCACTTTACGTCCGACTAGACCAATCATTCTTCTAATCTCCCTTAACCTAGGCTGATTTGAACATCAACACCAGCAGCAAGGTCTAGACGCATTAGAGCATCTACAGTCTTGTCAGTTGGTTCAACGATGTCGATCAGACGCTTGTGAGTACGGATTTCGTACTGGTCACGTGCATCTTTGTTTACGTGTGGAGAGATAAGAACAGTGAAACGCTCTTTACGAGTAGGTAGTGGGATAGGACCACGAACCTGCGCGCCGGTACGCTTAGCTGTTTCAACGATTTCCGCTGTAGAAGCGTCGATTAGTTTGTAATCGAATGCTTTTAGGCGGATACGGATGCGTTGGTTCTGCATGAGACAGAGCTCCAATAATTAAAAATTACACAAACAATATCGCCACTCAAACTCGTTAAAACGAGAGAATGCCGATTGATTTATGTGAAACCGTAGTACCCAAATCGGGCACATTGTCAGCTAATAGGTGATTAACCTCAGTTATCTAAATTAGATAACTATGAGCTAAATTTTAATTAACTGCGAACATAAGCTGAGTATACATTACCTAACAAACCCTAAGACTTGTTAGCTCCTCGCTGCTCATTGGTTCACAACTGGCTTAACCAGTGCGCTGCATTATACAGATCACAGTTTCACATGCAAGCGCTGTTTGAAAAATAAACGAACAAATTTTAACCAAACAAGAGAAAGGATAAATAAAAGAAAAGAGAGTCAGCATCTAACATTGACTCTCTTTATAGATAAGGAATTATTTTGCACTAATACGCTGACGGACAGCTTCAAATAGACAAATACCCGAAGCTACAGATACGTTCAGACTTGATACAGAACCAGCCATTGGAATCTTGATTAAGTCATCGCAAGTTTCACGAGTCAGACGTCGCATACCATCGCCCTCAGCGCCCATCACAATCGCTAGTGGACCAGTGAGTTTGCTTTGGTAGATGTCATGTGTTGCTTCACCAGCAGTGCCAACAAACCACACACCCTTTTCTTGCATTGCACGCATAGTACGAGCAAGGTTAGTTACACGAACTAACGGTACAGTTTCTGCTGCGCCACATGCTACTTTGCTTACTGTAGCAGTCAATGGCGCTGATTTGTCCTTTGGTACAATAACCGCAGCCACACCAGCGGCATCTGCATTACGCAAGCACGCACCTAAGTTATGAGGGTCAGTTACACCATCCAGTACTAAAAATAGTGGTTGTTCTGTTTGGTCGACAATCAGCTCTAAGTCATGCTCGTTAAGCTGTCTTGCTGGTTTTACCTTAGCAATGACACCTTGGTGATTAGCACCTTGCGCTTTGTCATCAAGAACTTTTCGGTTCATTTCTTGAATTGAAACGCCCAAGCGTGCAAGTTCATTGAGAACAGGTAGTAGTCGGTCGTCTTGACGACCTTTCAGTACATAAGCTTCCACAAAGCGAGCAGGATCTCGCTCTAACACAGCTTTTACTGCGTGGATGCCATAAATTAATTCGTTACTCATGAGTTACCTATTTCTTCTTTTTCGCTCTAGCTTTGCCAGCTTGAGCTCGAGCTTTCTGTTTACGAACCTTAGCAGATTTACTCGTTTTGTCTTTTTGCTTACCACTACCGTCTTCTGGACGTTTAGTTGGTTCAATCATTGGCACAGCTTTGCTACCAATATTTGCAGCTGCTTTTTTGCCTTTCGCTTTTGCTTTCGATTCTGTCACTCGTTTCTTAGCAGTCTTACCAGCGCCGCGTAGCTTACGACTTGTTTCAACGATTTCAAAGTCAATTTGTCTATCATCAAGGTTGACTGACAACACTTTCACTTTGACTGAATCACCGAGACGGTAAGTATTACCAAACGACTCGCCGATAAGTCTTTGACCTATTGGATCAAATCGATAGTAGTCATTAGCTAACGTAGAAATATGCACCAAACCATCAATATGTAGGTCTGCCAAACGTACGAAGAAACCAAAACCCGTGACGTTAGCAATAACACCTTCTAGCTCTTCGCCGACATGGTCTTGCATGTACTCACATTTGAGCCAATCTGACACTTCACGAGTTGCATCATCAGCACGGCGTTCAGTCATCGAACACTGCTCGCCATAGTAATTCATATCGTCAAATGAATAGTGATAACCACCTGTTGGCGTCCAACGGTCTTGGTTACGACCTTCATGTTTTGCAATCAGATATTTAATCGCACGGTGAAGCAATAAGTCTGGATAACGACGGATAGGCGACGTGAAGTGAGCATAGCGCTTCAATGCCAAACCAAAGTGTCCAGCGTTGTCTGGGCTGTATATTGCCTGCTTCATTGAGCGAAGCAGCATAGTTTGAATCAACTCTTTATCTGGGCGATCGCCAATTTGCTGCATGAGATGAGCATAGTCAGTAGGAGATGGCTCTAACCCACCTGATAACTCTAAGCCCAATTCACCAAGGAAATCTCTGAAACCCATCAAACGCTCTTCACCCGGAGTTTCGTGAATACGGTATAGAGCTGACTCTTTTGCTTTTTCAACAAGTGATGCTGACGCAATGTTCGCCATGATCATGCACTCTTCGATAAGCTTATGTGCATCATTACGAATCAGTGGCTCAATACTGTCTATCTTACGATCTGGTGTGAAGATGAATTTGGTTTCGACTGTTTCAAATTCAATCGCGCCACGCTGTTCACGAGCAACTTTAAGAACTTGATACATCTTATGCAGTTCTTCAAGATGTGGCACAAGATCGACATAACGCTCGCGTAGTTCTTCATCCCCTTCCAAAATTTCATGAACTTTGGTGTAGGTTAATCGAGCGTGTGAATTCATCACTGCTTCATAGTGTTTGTAACTAGATAGTTTACCGCTTTCTGAAATGGTCATTTCACACACCATACATAGGCGATCTACTTGAGGATTGAGTGAGCATAAACCATTTGAAAGTACTTCTGGCAGCATTGGAACTACTTGAGATGGGAAGTATACCGAGTTACCACGGTTAATCGCTTCTTTATCTAAAGCAGTATCAGGGCGAACGTAGTAGCTCACATCTGCAATCGCGACCCACAAACGCCAACCGCCACCTCTCTTGGCCTCACAATAAACAGCGTCATCAAAGTCGCGTGCATCTTCACCATCGATGGTAACCAATGGCAAAGCACGCAAATCCACTCGACCTTGCTTCGCTTCTTCCGGTACTTCTTCCCCTAAACCAGACACCTGTTTTTCAACTTCATCTGGCCACACATGAGGGATTTGATGGGTACGAATGGCAATTTGTGTCTCCATGCCAGGTGCCATATTCTCGCCCAACACTTCAACAACATTACCCATCATGCCGCGATTACGCGATCCACGGTCGGTAAGTTCGATCACCACGACATTACCCATACGAGCACCGCTACGTTGCTCATTAGGAATTAAAATGTCTTGGTGGATTCTTGAGTCATCAGGTACGACATAGGAATAACCATGCTCAAAGAAGAAACGCCCCACAATTTGAGTTTTACGCTCTTCTAATACACGAACTAAACGCCCCTCTTTTCTACCGCGCTTATCCGTCCCTGCAGGTTGAACTAATACGTAATCACCATGGATGATGGTTCTCATCTGATGGTGAGGTAACAGAATATCGTTGTCTTTATTGGTGTTGCCGTCTGGGCGAACCCAACCGTAGCCATCTTTGTGACCAATGACATAGCCTTTAATTAATTCGAGTTTTTCTGGCAGTGCATAGCATTGGCGACGAGTAAAGACTAACTGCCCATCTCG
Organism: Vibrio sp. HM8-C; assembly: GCF_058630515.1. NCBI lineage: Bacteria > Pseudomonadati > Pseudomonadota > Gammaproteobacteria > Vibrionales > Vibrionaceae > Vibrio > Vibrio sp. HM8-C. The sequence goes on along the minus strand of NZ_JBMMKS010000017.1, from coordinate 12,971 downwards.
TTCCATAGCGCGAAGACGGCGACGCAGACCTTCATACTGATCTTCACCTTTGAGATTTAACGCTTCAAATAAATCATTACGATTCATTGGCACGTTCGCTTGAGTTAAAAACTCGATGATGAACTCACGGCTCGGAATCGGATTTTCGTAATTATCGGCTTCGCGATCCGCAAACGGATCAATATGGGTGGAATCAGACATAGGCAGACCTACTTAATGTAAGAGGGAACTAAAGTATATCCTACTGCGTAGCCAAGCTTAAGGATAAAAAGTGAGTAATACTAATAAGATAGTTCTTATGAACAATCTTTGAAGGAATAAAAGTGAAATTCAATCTAGAAAGGAATGAAGTTCATGCCCAATTATCAAATGTGAGCATGAACCAGTATGCTTTTTGTGCGGTGTAATTGTAAGAGAGATTACCAGAACGTTTCGCGACGCTTGGCACGTGCGATGACATTCTCTGGCATACGCATTTCCAATCCTTGACGAAGGATATTAATGCGATTATGCACTCGTTGATCAGCCGTAGCAGAATTATAAAGCCAACGATAGGCGTCTTCGTAATCTAACGGACTACCGTAGTCTCGCAGCAACAACTCTGCTAACTGAATACGAGCGTTTAAATTGCCCATAGACGCAGCTTCACGTAAATACGGAATAGCGCGCTCTTTGTCCTGCTGAACTAACGTTCCGCGAGAATAATAACGACCTAACTGCTCGAGTGCCGTTGGCAACCCTTGATGGGCAGCATTTTCCATGTAGTACAAACCTAGCTCGACATCCTGATCGACACAGACACCCCACGCCAACATATCCCCATACAAAAACTCGTATGATGGCAAATTGATGCGAGTGGCACGTGCAACGATATCTTCCACCAACTGACAATTGTCGGCTTTGACACGCTCCAAATGCTTATTTTCTTCAATCAATTTTATGAGTTCAGCTTCTGTATAAATTGGTACAGGCTCCCCCACATCGGCCACGGCTGCGTGACTAAACGAGGAATGCAATGCCAATATAAGAGAAGCTGCTACCGTTCGTAGCTTCATACATGCACTCTTACTTAATTCCGATAGCCACACAACTCCAGTGTTTTGAGTATAGCGTTATTACGCATAATGGCTGGTTTGATTTTTTATCGGCGCTTAAGCGAATCTCTTTAGGTCAATCTTGTAAATAATCGGCAATTAATTGCCACCTGAGTACAAAATACCATCACGCGTGGCATAAAAAAACCGGCTCATTGAGCCGGTTCAATAAACGAGTATCTAAGTTACACGCTGAATGGGTGTACTTTGATGATAGTTTCGTTACGGTCTGGACCAGTAGAGATGATGTCAACTGGAACACCAGTTAGTTCTTCAATACGCTTGATGTAATCAAGTGCAGCTTGAGGAAGTGCATCGATTGACTTAGCACCAAATGTCGTTTCAGACCAACCAGGCATCGTTTCGTAGATTGGCGTAATGTTTTCATACGCATCCGCCGCCATTGGTGATACTTCAGCAACTGAACCATCAGCCATTTGGTAACCAGTACAGATCTTAAGCTCTTCTAGACCATCAAGAACGTCTAGTTTAGTCATACAGAAACCTGTAATTGAGTTGATTTGGATTGCACGACGCATTGCAACAGCATCGAACCAACCAGTACGACGTAGACGACCAGTTGTTGCACCAAACTCAGCACCTACACTACCCAAATGCTTACCAACTGGATCTTGCTTCTCTTTGCCATCATACAGTTCAGTAGGGAAAGGACCTGAACCTACACGAGTACAGTACGCTTTAGCGATACCTAAGATGTAACCTAAGTGGCGAGGACCAAAACCAGAACCTGCAGCAACACCACCAGCAGTCGTGTTAGAAGAAGTTACATATGGGTAAGTACCATGGTCGATATCTAATAGAGTACCTTGAGCGCCTTCGAACATGATCTTATCGCCACGCTTGCGCGCTGCATCGAGTTCATCAGTTACGTCGATAACCATTGAAGTTAGTAGGTCAGCGTAACCCATTGCTTGTTCAAGTACTTCTTCGTAGCTTACTGGTTCAACTTTGTAGAAATGCTCTAGTTGGAAGTTATGTAAAGCCATTACTTCTTTTAGCTTCTCAGCAAATGCTGTACGATCAAAAAGGTCACCAACACGTAGACCGCGACGAGCAACTTTATCTTCGTAAGCAGGACCGATACCACGACCAGTTGTACCAATTGCTTTATTACCACGAGCAGCTTCACGCGCTTGGTCTAGAGCAATATGGTAAGGGAGAATTAGAGGACAAGCTTCAGAAATGAAAAGACGCTCTTTAACAGGAACACCACGGTCTTCTAGACCGGTCATTTCTTTAATTAGTGCATCAGGTGAAAGTACAACACCGTTACCGATAATGCATTTCACGTTGTTGCGAAGGATACCTGATGGAATCAAGTGAAGAACTGTTTTCTCGCCATCAATAACTAGAGTATGGCCAGCGTTGTGACCACCTTGGTAGCGAACCACATATTTTGCATCTTCAGTTAAAAGGTCTACGATTTTACCTTTACCTTCATCACCCCATTGGGTGCCAAGAACGACTACGTTATTACCCATCTTTCCAAATCTGATTGCTAGTTAAAAATGGATTCTAGCACCGAATTTGATTCCTTGCAGTCATTTTTTAGGCAAAAAATAGTCGAATAAATGCGAGCACAATCATTCTCGGTTTTTGGAGTAAAACTCAATCATCTGCATATATTTTGACAACTAGATCACCTTTAATATCAACGCTTGCTCGATACATTCCTAAGCTATTCATCGCAAAATGAATTTCGCCATTTGCATCTATCGCTATTAAGCCACCTTCACCACCCATTGCTTTTAAATCTCCATGAATAATGTGCTCACAAGCCGTGTGAACATCTTCCTGTAAATAGCGCATTCTCGCAGCAACATCACCTGCGACCATTTTACGAATGAAGAACTCACCCATCCCCGTTGTTGAAACTGCAACGTTATCGTTTTCAGCAATGGTTCCTGCGCCAATAATCGGAGAATCACCTACTCGGCCATATTTCTTGTTGGTGATGCCACCAGTGCTCGTCGCGGCAGCCAGATTCCCCTGCCGATCGAGAGCCACTGCGCCAACAGTGCCAAACTTCTTGTCATCCGGATACTGTTCTTCTGTCGAATACTTAGCTTCCGATAACGCAAACAAGCCTTTTTCTTTCATCGACACTAATTGGTCATATCGGCGGTCAGTGAAAAAGTAATCTTGTTCTGTATATTCATAGCCTAAGCTAAATGCGAACTCTTCTGCGCCTTCTCCCATAAGCAGAACATGATCGCTTTTCAACATCACATCGCGGGCAAGTTCAATCGGATTCTTAATATGACGGACACCTGTCACAGCACCAGCATTCATTTCTCTTCCGTGCATAACGGATGCGTCCATCTCAACCATTTCTTTGTTGGTTAAGACAGAACCTCTGCCTGCGTTGAATTGCGGGGCATCTTCCAGCACTTTAACTGCTGCCACTACCGCATCAAGCGCATCACCACCTTGAGCCAAAATATCATGTCCAGCTTTTACTGATTTTTCCAACGCTGACAGAATTTCTGCTTTAAGTTCATCACTCATTTGCTCACGCAATATGGTTCCTGCTCCACCGTGAATAGCGATTGAAAATGGCTGCGACATAACTCGTCCTTACGAATTGATAAGAGGTAATAAAAAAGCGCCAACCGATCACTCGATTCGCGCTTTCCTTTATAGGGCTAGGCGTTACTTATCGCAACCCCATAACTCAACTATTAGTGGCAGTGGCCACCACCACAACAACCATCTTTATGGTCATGGTCGTGATCATGGTGATGACCGTGACCACCACAACATTCGTGGTCATCTTCATGACCGTGGCCGCCGCAACAGCCTTCGTGGTCGTGGTCATGGCCGTGACCACCACAGCCACCAGCTTGGTGTACGTGGCCGTGTTCTAGCTCTTCAGCTGTCGCTTCACGAACTGCAACAACTTCAACGTCGAAAGTCAGAGTGTGACCAGCAAGCATGTGGTTGCCGTCTACAACGACTTCATCGCCGTCTACTTCTGTGATTTCTACAGGGATTGGACCTTGGTCTGTATCCGCTAGGAAGCGCATACCAACTTCGATTTCGTCAACACCTTGGAATACGTTTGCAGGAACGCGTTGAACAAGATCATCGCTGTGCTCACCGTATGCATCTTCAGGTGCGATAGTTGCAGTGAACTTGTCGCCTGCTACTTTGCCTTCTAGCTCTTTCTCAAGGCCAGTGATTAGGTTGTTGTGACCATGTAGGTAATCTAGTGGTGCTTCCACTGTAGATTGGTCTACAACGATGCCATCTTCCAGTTTTACTTGGTAAGCAAGGCTTACAACCACGTTCTTTTCAATTTTCATAACGGCTCCAGGGCGGTTTTGGTGCTTCTAGACACATTAAGTCATGTCTAAAAATAATCTAACGGTGGATATTATGGGGATCGTGAGCAGAAACTCAATTATTCCGGCTTAAAAATGCCGATCATTTGTTCTTGCCCGTGTTCACTTTTCTCTACAGATTTCGGTTTACGCTGCTCTGCATAGTCACATTCAACACATTCCACCAACTCTATATTGTTCTCTATCCACCAGCGCAGAGTATCTTGAGCTTTACAACTTGGGCAACTTGCCCCTGCAATAAAGCGTTTTTTTATGTTCACGTTTGGACTTCCTACTACTTTACGACTCAGTTTCTAACTGACTTCTTTATTCTAACTGAATTCTTGCTTTAATCTTTTTCCCAATAGCTACGAGATTGTCTGTCTCCATCCATCTCGCGACCAAAAATTTCTTCCAACTCTTTACGAGCTTCTTTGGCTCTCAAGTTCAGCTGTTTACCTTCATTGTGCTGAGGCAATAACTCTTTGAGCATCGCCATATCAAGCTTACGGAAATGCGCCTCTGCTCGTTTCGCTTCATAAGGATGCATTCCCAATGAGATAAGCGTTTGTCGACCAAGATCTAGCGCACCTAAAAATGTCTCACGGGAGTAGCGTTCCACTCCATGATTCATCAGTTGATAGGCTTCTACACGACTTCGTGCACGAGCCAGTATTTTCAACTTTGGAAAGTGATGCTTACAAAGTTCGACTATTTTCACTACCTCATCAGGAGCATCTGTACAGATAACAATCGCTTCAGCTTCATCTGCACCGGCAGCTCGCAGTAACTCAAGTTGAGTAGCATCGCCATAGAATACTTTATATCCGTATTTACGTAGTAATTTTATTTGGCTGGCATCGCTTTCCAATACGGTTATTTTGATCTTGTTGGCATACATCAAGCGACCAACAATTTGCCCAAAACGCCCAAACCCTGCAATGATCACTCGAGGTTCTGTGTCAAAAATATCCGACCCCATAGCTTCATCATCGGCAGTATTTAAATTGCGGGCAAACCAACGGTTCTGAGCGGAAAGCAATAATGGCGTAGTTACCATTGATAAACTCACGACGACCAGTAGGAATGCTGCTTGCTCAGATTTTAGCAATCCTTGATTACTTGCTGCAGTAAAAATAACGAAAGCAAACTCACCACCTTGACTCAATATCGCGGCCATGCGACTACGCGCTTTTGCTCTAGTGCCAGAAAAACGTGCTAAGACATAAAGAAGTAGACCTTTGACAGTCACCAACCCAATCACAGCCAACAATATGCTTAACGGCTGAAGAGCAAGCAGTCCTAAATCGACCGCCATACCAACAGAGATAAAAAACAGCCCAAGCAGTAAACCTTTAAAAGGTTCGATGGCGATTTCAAGCTCATGACGGAACTCACTTTCGGCTAACAATACCCCTGCCAAGAAAGTGCCGAGCGCCATCGACAAACCTAATTGCTGCATCAGCAGTGCAATGCCGATAACTAGCAGCAATGCGGCTACGGTAAATAGCTCACGTACTCCGCTCAATACGATATAGCGGAACAGTGGACTTAAGAGGAAATGACCTCCAACCAGCAAACCGACGATGCCACACAGCATCCAAACCACATCAAGCCAGCTTCCCCCAGTATTTCCCGCCAATACGGGTAACAGTGCTAGCATTGGAATGACTGCAATATCCTGAAACAGCAAGACTGCGAAACCAGATTGCCCAGTTTCACTGCGAGATAGCCCTCGCTCTTCGATGACTCGCAGTGCTATGGCTGTAGAGGAAAGCGCCAAGCCCATGCCAATCACTAAACTGCTTTGCCAACCGCTCCCCATTAGCGAGGTGATACTAGCAATCACTGCGGTCGTTACTACCACTTGAGCGCCGCCTAAGCCTAAGATAGGACCGCGCATTTGCCATAGTTTTCTTGGGTTCAACTCTAAGCCAATCAAAAAGAGCAGTAGCACTACGCCAAATTCAGCAAAATGCATAATCGCTTCAACATCGCTGATTAAACCTAATCCCCAAGGTCCAATAATCACGCCGGCTAACAAATATCCAAGAACAGAACCTAATCCAGCCCTTTGTGCTAAAGGCACTGCCACAACCGCTGCGGTAAGGAATACCGCTGTACTTTGCAGGAAATCACTGCCTAACTCAGCCATGATGCTCTCCTTGCTCAGCCAGAGGGTCGTTTAGCCATTGTCGATAGGCTTCTGCATGCTGATAACGTTCAACATCACTGACATTGCGCGACCAATACAACACCAAAGGTTCCATCCATTCCATACGACACAACGCCGCCGTCAGTTCAAAAGGTTGCAAAATATCTTTCAATGGATAGCGGTTATAACCCTTTTCACCAAAGGCATCGACATTACCGCCAGTGGTTATCACACTACGCCAGACTTTGCCCTGCAGCTCACTTTTATTACCGAAAGCAAACCCTTTAGCCAAGATTCTATCCATCCACTCTTTAAGTAGCGCCGGACACGAATACATATATAGCGGGTGTTGAAAGACAATCACATCATGCTCGAGTAAGCGCTGTCGCTCAGCTTGAACATCAATAAAGAAGTCTGGATAAGTCGCATAAAGATCAAGAATGGAGACATGTTCAAGTGATGAGATCTTTTTGATCATCACCTGGTTAGCAATAGAGTGATGTGGCTCAGGATGAGCATAAATCACTAAGACTTTGGGCTTTTGTGAAGCAGACGGCGTATCTTTTGTCATTCCTTGACTGCACTCCGTAACGTTATCAAATTGGTAACTGTTGCTTAGCATCATAACGTAAATTGCATAATGATCGACATTTATCCTCGTTGCCCCTACTATTCTGGGCGAAATCTCAACGGCAACTCTTTCTAATAGCTAATACAAATTTATGATTATCTTCTCGGACATCCAGTTACTACGTGGCGGAAAGCCTCTGCTAGACCAAGCATCAGCAACCATAAACCCAGGCGACAAAGTGGGTTTAGTGGGTAAAAACGGTTGCGGTAAATCAACTCTTTTTGCTCTTTTAAAAGACGAACTGTCTATTGATGCAGGCTCATTCAGCAAGCCAGCTCAATGGGAACTGGCTTGGGTAGCACAGGAAACACTGGCTTTAGAGCGCAGTGCTTTGGAATACGTCATCGATGGTGACCGAGAATATCGCGATTTAGAGCGTCAGCTCACTGAAGCTGAGCATGCTGACAACGGCACTCTTGTTGCCGAGCTACACGGAAAAATAGAAACTATTGGCGGTTACAGCATCCGCGCTCGTGCATCTGAACTACTTGATGGTCTCGGTTTTAGCCAAGAGCAAATGTCATGGAACCTCACTCAATTTTCGGGTGGTTGGCGCATGCGCCTCAACCTTGCTCAAGCTCTGATCTGCCGTTCAGATTTACTTCTTCTCGACGAACCAACCAACCACTTAGATTTAGATGCCGTTATGTGGTTAGAGCGCTGGTTACAAAGCTATCCGGGAACCCTGATTCTGATTTCTCACGACCGTGATTTCCTCGATCCGATCATCAACCGCATCATTCACATCGAGAACCAAAAGCTCAACGAGTACACAGGTAACTACTCGTCGTTTGAAAACCAACGTGCGCAGAAGATGTTGCAACAACAAGCTATGTATCAGAAGCAACAAAAGCAGATGAGTCATATGCAGAGCTACATCGACCGTTTCCGCTACAAAGCTTCTAAAGCTCGTCAGGCTCAAAGTCGTATTAAAGCTCTGGAAAGAATGGAGAAGGTCCTACCGGCTCAGTTTGATAACCCATTCAGCTTTGAATTTCGCGAGCCTTCTGCGCTTCCGAACCCAATTCTGATGATGGATGATGTAAGCGCAGGATACGGCGATAACCTTATCCTTGAGAAGATTCGCCTTAATTTGGTTCCGGGTAGCCGTATCGGTCTGCTTGGTCGTAACGGCGCTGGTAAATCAACCTTAATTAAACTGCTATCCAATGAGTTGTCACCGCAAGGTGGCGATCTGACTTATTCGCAAGGTGTAAAGATCGGCTACTTCGCTCAGCACCAGCTTGAAACACTTCATCCAGAAGAGACGCCTTTGCAGCACATGATGCAAATCGCGCCTGAGAAAAACGAATTAGAACTGCGTAACTATCTGGGTAGCTTTGGCTTTAATGGCGATAAAGCATTGGAAAAAATTGGCCCGTTCTCTGGCGGTGAAAAAGCTCGCTTAGTGCTTGCTCTGATTGTGTGGCAAAAACCAAACCTGCTCTTACTCGATGAACCAACTAACCACCTTGATTTGGATATGCGCCAAGCCTTGACTCTGGCACTGCAAAGTTTCGAAGGGGCAATGGTTATCGTCAGCCATGACCGCTACCTACTTCGCGCAACAACCGATGATTTGTATTTGGTTCATGATCGCCAAGTCGCACCATTTGATGGTGATTTAACCGATTACTACAAATGGCTTCAGGATCAACAAAAAGCAGAACGCAAAGAACAACAAGCACAAGTCGCTCCCAAAGATAACGCCAATAGTGCTGCGGCCAAAAAAGACCAAAAACGCCGTGAAGCAGAACTACGCAAACTTACTGCGCCAATTCGCAAAAAGCTGACACAACTCGAAGCGAAAATGGATAAGTTGAACGAAATTGTCGCGGACTCTGAACAACAATTATCGGAGTCCTCACTGTATGATGCAGAAAACAAAGCTAAACTTAACCAAGTTCTTGCAACTCAAGCGAAAGCAAAATCTGAACTCGAAGAGATTGAGATGGAGTGGATGAGCGAGCAAGAAACGCTGGAAGAAATGGAACAGGAGTTCAACAGTCAATGAGCCAAGAGCACGTCAGAATTTCACTCACGTTGGAACGACTATGGCAATTCAGTTTGCAGTACTACAGCGTTCGAGAAGTTAAAGAGGCGTGCTTACACCTGCAAAACCATTTCAACGGAAACGTGAATTTACTTCTGCTGCTCAAATGGCTTGATGAGCAGCAGGTCGCTTTCCAAGAACACGATTGGCAGACAGTGATCGAATGTATTGGTCGTTCCGAAACGCTGCTGCATAGTTACCGAGAGCTAAGACGAAAATTCAAAACAACGCTACCAGATACGCTCTATCGCGAAGCGCTTCAGTTTGAGCTTCAGTTGGAGAAACAACAACAGTCAGATCTGGTGGACTGCATTAATAGCCTTACACTGATTAACAATGATGATGCGCCTTTAACGCAACGTTACTGCCGCCAGCTCGGTGCCGAAAATCTTGCTAAACAATTTGCCAAACCCGCACCGAAACACTGAACCTACCCGCTTGTTTAAATACGTATATACTCAATATAAACAGAACACTTGAAGTTGCAGTAGCCAGCGCTGCAGCATTAAATAGGCAAAGATAACTATATTAAATTAGATGGTTAGACGATGACCCAATTTGTTGCCGCTACAGGCTTGAAGAACCCACATTTACAGACTTTAGTGCCTCGCTTTATTCGCAAGAAAGCGCTGTTCGAACCTATCTGGCAAACATTAGATACGCCAGATGGTGACTTTCTCGATCTCGCGTGGAGCGAAGACGCCCATAGCGAAAGCGCATCCAAAAAGCCTATTTTCATCCTGTTTCATGGTCTGGAAGGTTGTTTTTATAGCCCTTATGCTAATGGACTAATGCAAGCCTTTGCCAAAGACGGCTGGCTATCGGTCATGATGCACTTTCGCGGCTGTAGCGGTAAACCGAATAATTTGGCTCGTGCTTACCATTCTGGTGAAGTGGAAGATGCCCGTTTTGTTCTGGAATATCTGCGAGAGCAGTTCCCGAATCGAACCATTGTTGCAACTGGTATTTCACTAGGCGGCAACATGTTAGTGAACTATTTGGCGGATTATAACGAAGATCCCATCGTTACTGCCGCAACAGTAGTTTCTGCACCTTTGGACTTAGCGGCTTGCGCTCAGCGTATTGAGCACGGTTTTTCCAAAGTCTATCGTCGCTATTTAGTCTCTTCGCTAAAAAACAGCGCTATGAAAAAGCACCATTTACTTAAAGGTGAACTTGGGCTTTCCTATCAGAGCATTAAACGTGTCACTCACCTGAGTGACTTCGATGATTTGATCACTGCTCCACTGCATGGATTCAAGAACTCCCAAGACTACTATGAGAAATGCTCGGGCATTAACAAACTGCAGCAAATCAAAGTACCGACTCAGATCATTCATGCCAAAGACGACCCTTTCATGAATGACTCGGTTATTCCCAAATTCATCCTGCCAGACAACATAGACTATCGCTTATTTGACCAAGGCGGACATGTTGGCTTTGTATCTGGAAGCATCCTTAAACCTGAGTTTTGGTTAGAAAAAGCCTTACCGGCTTACTATGAAAGCTTAAAAGACATCGACGCTTAACCCTTTTTGCAATTCATTTGAAAGCGTTCAGCTAGCCTGTTTATGGGTAGTTGAACGCTAAAAATCAGCAACAATACAATATTGATTTACGAGTAATTTATGATCGTACCTTGGCAAGATATTGCGCCTGAAACACTAGAAAATCTCATCAGCGAATTTGTACTTAGAGAAGGTACAGACTACGGTGAAGTTGAGGTCTCTCTGGCACACAAAATAGATCAAATCAAAGCTCTACTAAGGAGCGGAGAAGCGGTTATTGTTTATTCAGAACTGCATGAAAGTGTTGATATCAAACTTAATAATCGATAATCAGTGACAATTTAATTTCCATGTTATAGTGGCTGCAACTTGGGCGATGAAAAGGTTTCAGCGCCTTCTTTTAGGATTTATGGACAAGGTTAGTCATGTCAGCAAAACACCCAATTATTGCCGTAACTGGTTCATCAGGTGCCGGCACTACTACAACGTCAGAAGCATTCCGCAAAATGTTCAATATGATGAGTGTCAAACCCGCATGGGTTGAAGGTGATAGCTTCCACCGATTCACTCGTCCTGAAATGGACATTGAAATTCGTAAAGCCCGCGAACAGGGTCGCCATATTAGTTATTTCGGCCCAGAAGCTAACGATTTTGCTACTTTAAGCGAATTTTTCCGTCAATACGGTAAAGCCGGAACAGGTCAAATTCGACGCTACTTGCATACCTTCGATGAAGCGGTTCCCTATAACCAAATGCCTGGTACGTTTACACCTTGGCAAGACCTGCCAACCAATACCGATGTACTGTTCTATGAAGGGCTACACGGTGGTGTGGTAGACGGTGAAGTGAATGTGGCTCAGCATGTCGATTTCTTGATCGGCATGGTGCCTATCGTCAACCTTGAGTGGATTCAAAAATACGTTCGAGACACCCGTGACAGAGGGCATTCTCGCGAAGCCGTCATGGATTCAATCGTCCGTTCAATGGACGACTATTTGAACTACATTACCCCGCAGTTTTCGCGCACCCACATCAACTTCCAGCGCGTACCAACCGTTGATACCTCTAACCCGCTTAATGCTAAAGGTATCCCAAGTTTGGACGAAAGCTTTGTAGTCATTCGCCTACGCGGCATTAAAAATGTGGACTTCCCTTATCTACTGGCAATGATCGATGGTTCCTTTATGTCTCGACACAACACCATTGTCGTTCCAGGGGGGAAAATGAGTTTTGCCATGGAATTAATCGTAAGACCAATCCTACAACAACTGATTGAGACTGGGAAAATCGGCTAATTGAAACGCTGTTTTAGAGTTTAGTTTCGATACCGTGACCATGTGCACATTTTTGCGTACAAAATCATGGCAGTGACACGATTAAAATCAAGAAAAAGTTGCCGAAAAAGGATACTATTCTTAACCGAAACACAAGATAGCTTGCAGCGACCATAAAGTCCTCTTATTCTAGTAAACCTATTTTAAGCTTTGCTAAATATGGATAGCAGCAAGCGTACCCTGCAGAGGAAGTGAGATATTATGGTTCTAGGTAAACCTCAAACCGACCCAACATTAGAGTGGTTTCTTTCACATTGTCACATTCATAAGTACCCTTCAAAAAGCACGCTAATTCACGCGGGCGAGAAAGCAGAAACTTTGTACTACATTGTTAAAGGTTCTGTTGCGGTACTGATTAAAGATGAAGAAGGAAAGGAAATGATCCTTTCTTACCTAAACCAAGGTGATTTCATCGGTGAACTTGGCTTGTTTGAAGAAGGTCAAGAACGTACAGCATGGGTTCGTGCTAAATCTCCATGTGAAGTTGCAGAAATTTCATTCAAGAAGTTCCGTCAGCTTATCCAAGTTAACCCAGATATTTTGATGCGTCTTTCTGGTCAAATGGCTCGCCGTCTACAAGTAACAAGCCAGAAAGTTGGTGACCTTGCGTTCCTAGACGTAACAGGCCGCATTGCTCAGACGCTACTTAACCTAGCGAAACAACCTGATGCAATGACTCACCCAGATGGCATGCAGATCAAGATTACTCGTCAAGAGATCGGTCAAATCGTTGGCTGTTCACGTGAGACAGTAGGTCGTATTCTGAAGATGCTTGAAGAGCAGAACCTAATTTCAGCTCACGGTAAGACTATCGTTGTGTACGGAACTCGTTAATAGTTAACACTATTACAG
>NZ_JBMMKS010000016.1:0-110646 GCF_058630515.1 Vibrio sp. HM8-C | reverse complement strand
TAAAAATGCCGCTTATAAAAAGCGGCATTTTATTAACGATTTCTCAAAGCTGATTATGCTGGCTCTTGGAAAATAACTGTGTCAGCTTTCTTGGTGTAATCCGCCATACGGTGGAAGTTTAGGTAGCGGTATGTATCAGCAGCTGTCGCATTAAGTTGCTCTGCATACTGTAGGTACTCTTCTTTAGTCGGGATACGACCTAGAATAGCGCCCACAGCCGCAAGTTCTGCTGAAGATAGGTATACGTTAGCACCTGTACCTAGACGGTTCGGGAAGTTACGTGTAGACGTAGACATTACCGTTGCTTTATCAGCTACGCGAGCTTGGTTACCCATACATAGTGAACATCCCGGAGTTTCAATACGAACCCCAGCACGGCCAAAGATACCGTAGTAACCTTCTTCTGTTAGCTGATCACGGTCCATCTTAGTTGGCGGAGCCACCCATAGACGAGTTTCTAACTGACCATTGAACTTCTCAAGCAGTTTACCTGCCGCACGGAAGTGACCAATGTTAGTCATACATGAACCAATGAACACTTCATCAATTTGAGTGCCTTGAACGTCAGATAGAAGGCGAGCATCATCTGGATCGTTTGGAGCACAAAGAATTGGTTCTTTGATTTCAGCAAGATCGATTTCGATTACGTGAGCGTATTCTGCATCTTTATCTGCACTCATTAGCTCTGGATTCGCTAACCACTCTTGCATCGCTTTAATACGACGTTCAATGGTACGTACATCACCGTAGCCTTCAGCGATCATCCACTTAAGCATAGTGATGTTTGAGTTTAGGTACTCTTCGATTGAAGCTTGAGACAGTTTCACTGTACAGCCAGCAGCTGAACGCTCTGCAGATGCATCTGAAAGCTCGAACGCTTGCTCAACAGTTAGATGCTCAACACCTTCGATCTCTAGGACACGGCCTGAGAATTCGTTGATCTTACCTGCTTTCTCAACAGTCAATAGACCTTGCTTGATGCCGTAGTAAGGGATTGCATGTACTAGGTCACGTAGTGTGATACCCGGTTGCATTTCGCCTTTAAAACGAACCAAGATAGATTCAGGCATATCAAGAGGCATTACACCTGTTGCTGCTGCGAACGCAACCAGACCAGAACCCGCAGGGAAAGAAATACCTAATGGGAAACGAGTATGTGAGTCACCACCTGTACCTACGGTATCAGGAAGTAGCATACGGTTTAGCCATGAGTGGATAACACCGTCACCTGGGCGAAGTGATACACCGCCACGGTTCATGATGAAATCAGGTAATGTGTGGTGAGTAACCACATCCACTGGCTTAGGATACGCTGATGTATGGCAGAATGACTGCATTACTAGGTCAGCAGAGAAGCCTAAACACGCTAGATCTTTCAGTTCATCACGAGTCATAGGACCGGTAGTATCTTGAGAACCTACTGTCGTCATTTTTGGTTCACAGTAAGTACCCGGACGAATACCTTCTACGCCGCACGCTTTACCCACCATTTTCTGAGCAAGAGTGTAGCCTTTACCGCTGTCTGCAACAGCAACTGGACGACGGAATACGTCTGAAGGAGCAAGGCCTAGAGCTAGACGAGCTTTATCAGTTAAACCACGACCAACGATCAATGGAATACGACCACCAGCACGCACTTCATCAATCAGTACGTCTGTTTTTAGTTTGAAGGTAGCCAGTACTTCACCCGTTTCGTGGTTGCATACTTTGCCTTCGAATGGGTAAACGTCAATCACGTCGCCCATGTGTAATTTCGTTACGTCTACTTCGATTGGTAGCGCACCCGCATCTTCCATTGTGTTAAAGAAGATCGGAGCAATCTTACCGCCAAGTACATAACCGCCAGCGCGTTTGTTTGGAACGAATGGGATATCGTCACCCATGAACCAAAGTACTGAGTTAGTCGCTGACTTACGAGATGAACCAGTACCAACTACGTCACCAACGTATACAAGCTGGTGGCCTTTCTCTTTAAGCGCTTCGATTTGCTTAATCGGACCAATGCTGCCAGCTTTATCTGGGTGAATACCATCACGTTCGTTTTTCAGCATTGCTAGAGCGTGTACTGGGATATCCGGACGAGACCATGCATCTGGTGCAGGAGACAGATCATCCGTGTTCGTCTCACCTGTTACTTTGAATACAGTCAGAGTGATTTTTTCTTGTAGCGCAGGTTTAGATAGGAACCATTCTGCGTCAGCCCAAGATTGAAGAACTTGCTTCGCGAATTCGTTACCTGCTTTTGCTTTCTCTTCAACGTCATAGAAAGCATCAAACATAAGCAGAGTATGAGATAGAGTTTCAACACCGATTGGTGCAAGTTCTGCGTCATCAAGCAATGAAACTAGAGGCTCGATATTGTAACCACCTTGCATTGTACCTAGTAGTTGCGCAGCTTTTGCACGGCTTACTAGTGGAGAAGTCACTTCTCCTTTCACAATAGCCGTTAAGAAACCCGCTTTAACGTAAGCAGCTTCATCAACGCCCGGTGGGATACGATTTTCAAGCAGATCAAGGATGAATTCTTCTTCACCTTGTGGGGGATTCTTTAACAGTTCAACAAGTCCAGCAACTTGCTCTGCATCTAGGGGTTTAGGTACAACTCCTTCAGCGGCACGCTCTTCGACGTGTTTACGGTAGGCTTCAAGCACGACTTTTTTCCTCTCATTGCGGTTCACCTAATAATTATAAAAATGTAAGTGAACATCCTTGGAAACTTGGCTCTCCGTTGCCCTTGTTTTCATTCAAATTTGACTGAGAAACAGCGCCCTAGAGGCCAAACTGTGGGCGTCAGAATAGCAAATTTAACGATAAATTAAAATCTCATCATTTTGACCAACATAGCAACTTAAGACTAAAGTTTGACGATTCTCACCATTAAACTTTATCCCCCGTCACTTAAACGTGGTTCCTAGAATCAAATATAAGGAATCGAAATTGCGTTCTGTTCGTCCATAACCGAGCATTATCGGCCCGATGGGTGAATCAACACCTGTAAAAACAGAGGCTGCACCATACAACGGAGCCGAATGTAGACGTAAATCCGGGTCAGACCAAACACCTCCGTACTCTATCGAAGCACCCAAATAAACTGGCGACGTGAAGAGTCCGAAATCGTTGTCAAACCAGCGATAACGGTAAATCAGGCTAGTATACGCTTTATTTTGTCCGATCAAACTGTTGCGTGGAATACCAGACAAATTCAAAAATCCACCAATGGTTTTGGGATCGATCGGTGTTAAAGAGTTCTTACTTTTTACAATTCCGTACTCTGCATTTCCGACCAAAGTATGGCGTTCATAGCTCTCTGCAGCGACAAATTTACTCGAAAGTTCATAGACCGTATCATCCTCACTATCGTCGATTATGGAGGTATGAGAGTAGGATTCATCGTGAGAAATCAGATACTCGAAATCAAAATAGATACCATCAGTTGGCAAACTGAAACTATCTAACGTATCAATACGATAATTAAAGAACAGTCCCTGACGTTTAAAAGAGACGTCACCAAGATCCGGTAAATTTGATAGTTCAGCCACTCCGTCCGTATAGCGAATGCCGAGTTTGGCTTCATTCCACAACGCACTTTGATAACCGATAGCAGCCTCGCCAACCCACTCCGAATAAGAAATCGGCACATAGTTTTTACTCGCTTCCAAATCCGTATTATCAAATCCACTAAGAGGAACATTTCGTTTGTCGTTGGTATAGCGACCTAATAACGTGGTAAAAGCTTTTTGCGTGGAAAATAGTGGCGAATAGAACTCAGCTTCAAGGAGCTTATCTGTTCCGCCATCCACATTAATCAACAAACCTGCACCACTAGAATTCAAATCAGTAAAGTTAGTCGATACACCAATTGAATATTGGCTGTCAGTGGTGAAATCGTCTTCTAGGAAAAATCGGAAGTTCGCGTAGTTTGGCCCCCATGACTTTTCCTTTACATCAACAACCAGCTCTTCTTGACCTTCATTCTCCTGATATTTGTAGCTCACCAGTTCAAATCTGTCTAAGGCGTAAAGATCTTCAACCCGCGCTTCAATTTCTTCTGTAGAAAGCGCTTGCCCCTCGTTAAGGTGCAGGCGATTTTGTAGCAAAACATCACTGTAGTGAGTGTTGTTATTGACGACGATTTTATCGACCACAACTTCATCGCCGTATTTCAGTTTTCTTCTGTGCTCTTCTTTGCTATCGATATATTTTTGATAATCCGCACTTGTCAGTGACAGCTTTGATAGTGCCTGCTGATTTTCCATCGCCGCCAGATATCCTTTTTCATAAGCATCCGGCATACGTTCAAACTGCGTGGTTTCCATTTGCCCCACTTGAGGTTTTAGAAGTACATCGATATCAGAAAGTGTATTGGCTTGATCCTGAGTACTGCGGCGCACAAGATAGTTAGATAGCTGATCAGCCATAGATAAGAAGTTGGTAAAGTCTTCCTGACCTTTGTAATCGGTACTGATATCCACCGCGATAACAATATCTGCCCCCATAGCCCTTGCGACATCAACCGGCATATTGTTAGTTACACCACCATCAACCAGCAGATGACCATCAACTTCATAAGGCGGTAAAGCACCTGGAACGGACATACTCGCCATCATCGCATCCACCAAATACCCTTTTTCAAGTACCACAGGTTGGAGTTCGACAATGTCCGTTGCCACAGCGCGATAAGGAATAGCTAATTGATTGAAAGATTCGAATGGAGAGAGGTTTCCGGAAGTCACGCGAAGAATGCGTAACATGTTCTGTCCTTGCACCACACCTTTAGGGGCTCGAATTTCTCCCCAGTGAATGCCAAGGTCGGTCGTAAGCTGGTAGCGGTCTTCGTACTCTTTATCACGAACAAGGCGCTGGCTGCGGCTAACACGGTCACGGTAGCCGCTGTTCCAGTCAATACTATAAATCAGGCTTTCAATTTCAGAGGCACTCATCCCTGTAGCATACAAGCCACCGACATAAGCGCCCATACTCGTACCCGTAATAAAATCGACAGGAATGTGCATTTCTTCCAGCGCTTTTAATACGCCGATATGTGCTGCGCCTTTCGCGCCACCACCCGCCAATACGACGGCAATTCTAGGTCGTTCGGTTTGAGGCTGCTCTATTTGAATAGCATCTGTTTGTATTACTGCTTCGTCAGCTAACACGCTAAACGGAGCAATCACATAACCCAAGCAAATAAAACAGAGTAACTTATAAGTCACACTACGCCCTCAATCCCTTAAAATTCAAATCACTATAAACGTAGGCATCTACCACTGGAAGAGTTTTTTAATCCATTCAACAGGGCGATTCTCACACTGTTTTTTCCAGTCGCCATTTGGATCCCAAATTGGAAGTTTAAATTCATTTCCACAATCCAGAGCTAATGCACCACCACTCTTGTTTGAAAAACCAACGGTAGTCACACCTTTTGGCCAAGGCAGCACCAGTTTTTCAGGGATTCGATAATGAAGATACTGCGCGTATACTCTTAGTGCACCGCTTGAACCGGTTAAATCGGTAGGTTTGTTGTCATCACGACCAAGCCATATAGTCGTCACTTCTCGACCATCGACCCCCACAAACCAACTGTCACGGCTATCATTACTGGTACCAGTTTTCCCAGCCAGCGCCGCCCAAGCAAACTGGTTTTGTAGATAACGACCAGTCCCTTCTAACACACCACGTTTCATTGCGTATGTTGTTAACCAAGCCGCTTGTTGATCAACCGCTTGATACACTTTAGGAATCGACTGGTATAAAACATTACCTTCCAAATCCAACACAGAACGTAAAGCCGACATCGGTGCTTTCTTACCTGAGTTAGTCAGTGTCTGATACATCTGAGCGACTTGGTATGGAGAGAGTGAAAATGAACCTAGCAGCATCGATGGCACTGGGCGAATTTCACTTTTATCGACACCAAGCTGCTGCAAAGTATCGGAAACTTTATCAATCCCAAGAGACATGCCCAGTTGTACCGTCGGAACGTTAAGAGATTGAGCTAAAGCCAGATACAAAGGCACATCGCCACGGAACTGACGATCAAAGTTTCTCGGGCTCCAAACAGTACCTTCGCTGCCTTTTAGAGAAATCGGTTTATCAACTAAGGTGGTCGCTAAGTTGTATTTATCTGGCTGAGCCAACGCGGTGAGGTAAACCGCAGGCTTCACCAAAGAACCAATCGGTCTTCTTGCATTCAATGCACGGTTGAATCCTTCAAAGCCCGCTCGTTTTCCGCCCACCATTGCACGAATTTCACCACTATGACGATCTACCGCTATTGCAGCAGCTTCTAAATCTTTACCGGCCGTTTTTTCTAGCTCAGGGATTTTGTCAGCAATCGCTTCTTCCAGCTTGGCTTGAGAAACCGGATCAAGTGAGGTGAACACTCGCAATCCAGAATCTGATTTGAAATCTCTGCCCAGTTTCTCGTTAAGCTCAATTGAAAGCTGTTGGAAATACGCAGGTTGACGGCTCGCAATGCGCGCCACTTTTTGCACATCTAAAGGACGAGTCACAGCTTGTTCGTACTGTTTTGCCGTCAAAATGTCTTGATCCATCATTAGGCGAAGCACTAAGTCTCGTCGTTCCTTCGCTCTTTCTGGATAGCGCATTGGATTGTAATAAGAAGGGCCTTTGACCATACCCACCAGCAGTGCGAGTTGATCAATACGCAACTCTTGCAAGGGTTGTCCAAAATAGAGGCGGGATGCTAAACCAAAACCATGAACCCCTTCTTTACCATTCTGTCCGAGATAAACCTCATTCAAATAGGCTTCGAGAATGCGGTCTTTGCTATAGCGATAATCAATGATCAACGCCATGTAAGCTTCTCGCAGTTTGCGCCATAACGTTCTGTCATTGGATAAGAAGATATTCTTCGCCAACTGTTGAGTCAGGGTACTTCCGCCCTGCACAGTGCGACCAGCTTTCAGGTTTACAACCATAGCGCGCGCAATTGCCAGAGGAGAGACACCATCGTGCTGATAGAAATGCCTATCTTCAGTAATAAGCAAAGCATCAATCATGACCTCAGGAAACTGTTCGCGACGCAAATACAAGCGCTGCTCTTGAACATCCTTTTCCAACATGCCAAGCATTTTAGGCTCTAGACGCAAATACCCGAGATCACCCTTTTGTTCTAAAGACTGAATACGTTGCACACCATTTTCGTCGAAGTTGATCATGACATGGCGATCAGGCTCTGGCCCATCAGAGAACTCGAATGGGCGACGAATCATCTCAATGCGGTTTGAAGAGGCTGAATATTCACCTGCATATTTAGGATTGGCAACTTTGCGGTAATTAAGGACATCAAGCTCATTACGTAGCTCCTTGATGCTGAGATTATCTCCGGGGGCAATTTCCAAAATCCGCGCATAGACGACAGTAGGCAAATCAAATAGCTGCCCTTCAAAACGATGTTTAATCACGCTATCGAGATATATACCTGCAAATACGAGCAGAGCGATGACCGCCACACCCACTTTCCAACCGATGCCCCACAAACGTTTTATCCAAGACTTTGGACGATTCGGTTTGTTTGCTGATGTGCGAGATCTTGAAGGCGACTTGGTGGTCGTTTTTCTTTTGCTTTCGGATTTCGGGTTACTGCGTTTATTTGTCATGAATTCAATTGTCGTTTTGTTTTAGTTGTTGCTACGTGGTTTGCAGGATCATCAGGCCAAACATGCTTTGGGTAACGTCCTTTCATCTCTTTTTGTACTTCTTTATAAGCGCCGGCCCAGAAACCTGCGAGATCGCGCGTAACTTGTAATGGTCTTTGCGCCGGAGACAGCAGTTCCATCACTATCGCTTGGCGACCTTTGGCGATAACTGGTGATGTTTTTTCACCAAACACTTCCTGCATTCGAACCGATAACACGGGTTCTTTACCACATTGATAACGGATTCTCTTATGGGTTCCGGTTGGCAACACATGGTCAACCGGCAACCATTCGTCAATTTGTTGATTTAAAGGCCAGCCCAGTCGAGCATTCAGAGCTTCAACCAGATTGACTTTCTGCAATGCTTTGACCGATGTAACACCTATCAAATAAGGTTCGAGCCAATGTCTTAATTCGCTTAGTAGGCTAGCCTCATCCATCGCAGGCCATTCTTCCTCATCAAGCCAATCTATTGCACAGCGAATGCGCTCCAACCACTGTGTGGTTTCTTCATTCCAGTTTAAAACCGAAAGTCCCTTACGCTCGACATAATTAAGCAAGGCTTGCGTCATTTTTTGTTTATCTGGCTCAGGTAACGCTCGACGTCGAATAACAAGCTCTCCCAAACAACAACGCTCTTCAGAGACAAGTCGGCCAGCTTTTTCATCCCAATCCACCAGCTCCTGAATGACGAACAATGAGCCAAACTGAGATTCCAAATCCGCGATATCTAATTCTAAAGCGCAAAAAATACGGCTTGATTGGCTTATTTGGTTTGATGAACTGCCTCGGTTTAATGAACCCTGTGACCGCATAAGATCAAGTGCGACAACGTAATTGCTCGCAGCCAAAGGTTGCGACTCATCAATAAAAGCACCGTGTCCATTTGCCAATAAGAACTGACCATAACCTTGACCACGCTTTTGAGCTATCCGGTCAGGGAACGCTAAACAAGCCACCAAAGGTAGCAGCAAGCTCTTTACCTCATTCAAGGAAAATGAACTGTCCAACTTGTTGGCCAGAGCATCGGCTCTTTGCGTCATTTGCTTGGATTTAGGGTGAGTCCCCTGCTGCCAGCGATGCAAACTGTGCTGCAAATCGAGTATCTGCTTTTCAGGCTCTTCAAGCATCGCGGCTAAAGCCAATGCACTGTTCAACAGTGAAGCATTTTTGCTTTCTACTTTTAACAGCATCGCTGCTATACGAGGTTCAACACCTAAGCGATGCGCCTCTTTTCCCATGGCTGTCAGCTGATTTTGTTTGTCCATCAGCCCTAGAGATTGCAATAAAGAGAGAGCCTGATTAATTGCAGATGTGGGAGGCAAATCTAGCCATTGCAATTCATTGGCATCTTTTACTCCCCATTGCGCTAATTCCAGCACCAGTGGAGAAAGATCGCTTTGCAGAATTTCTGGCGTCGACACTTTTGGCTGCTGATTGAACTGAGCTTCACTGTATAAACGAACGCAAATGCCCGGTTCTAAACGACCTGCTCGGCCAGCTCGCTGCACAGAAGAAGACTGAGCTATTCGGACTTGCTCTAGACGGGTGATTCCTGTTTTTAAATCAAACCGAGCGACTCGTTCTAATCCAGAGTCCACCACTATACGAATGCCTTCGATAGTTAGTGAAGTCTCGGCAATGTTAGTCGCCAGTACCACTTTTCGCTTTCCAAGCGGCGCTGCCGAAATCGCTTTTTGCTGTTCAGCAAAATTCATCTGCCCATAAATAGGACACACATCCACATCACTTGGAAGGTCGCTAAGTTGCTCAGCTAAAGCCGTAATGCTGGCAGCACCCGGTAAGAAAGCCAACAGAGAACCTTGTTCACTATTGAGCAAAGTGCGAATTTGCTTCGCCATTGCAGGAACCAAAGGGTCATTCACATTCAGAGGATGATAGCGAACATCAATCGGAAAACCTCTACCGTCTGATTCTACATATTCTGCCAAAGGCAATAACTGTTGCAGAGCCGCTTGATCTAATGTCGCGGACATCACAATGATTTTTAGATCGTCTCGCAGTACCGATTGCACTTCTAAACTCAGCGCCAACGCTGTATCCGCGTGAATACTGCGTTCGTGGAATTCATCAAAAATCAACGCACCAACACCATCCAGTTCAGGATCGTTTTGAATCATGCGCGTCATAATGCCTTCGGTCACAACCTCCAAACGAGTATCGCCGCTGACTTTACTCTCGCCTCTCACTCGATATCCAACGGATTTCCCAACGGGTTCGCCCAATTGTTGAGCCAAGTATCGAGCAATGTTTCTCGCCGCCAATCGTCTTGGCTCAAGCATGATGATTTTCCCATCCACTAATCCAGAATTGAGTAGGGCTAGTGGAAAATAGGTCGACTTACCCGCACCGGGTGCCGCTTTTAAAATCAGTTGGGGAAAATACTCAACACCTGTTAGTAAATCAGGCATCACCGCGAGGATCGGCAGTTGTGACAAGAGAATGTCCTTATGTTTAAATACTGGCACTATTGTACATAAAAACAGTACAGGGATCTCGATGCAATTTATACCTGCGCTAGAGCGCGCCACATTAATTAAACGCTACAAACGGTTTCTAGCTGATGTTGGACTAAAAGATGGAAAGCAGATCACTATCCACTGTGCCAATACTGGCTCAATGACTGGGTGTGCCGATGCAGGAAACCAAGTGTGGTATTCCACCTCAGACAACTTAAAGCGTAAATACCCAAACAGTTGGGAGCTTACCGAAACCGCGCAAGGCCATCGAATTTGTATCAACACCGCACGAGCTAACCAGCTTGCTGTTGAAGCAATTCAAAACGGGACGATTCAAGAACTGCAAGGTTATGAGCAATTACGCACAGAAGTGAAGTATGGTGCTGAAAATAGTCGCATTGATATCTTGCTCTGTAGCGAATCTAAACCAAACTGTTATGTAGAAGTGAAAAGCGTGACTCTTTTGGATGAACGTAATATAGAAACCGGAGAAGCAAACAAACATATTGGACAAGGCTATTTTCCTGATGCGGTAACGAGTCGTGGGCAAAAACACCTACGAGAACTGTCAGAAATGGCTCAAAGTGGGAGCCGAGCCGTACTTTTATTCACAGTTTTACACTCAGGGATTGAAAAAGTTTCCCCCGCTCACCATATAGACGCGAACTATTCACAATTGTTAAAAATGGCACAAGAAGCAGGCGTGGAAGTACTGTGCTACAAAGCACAACTTTCAGACAGTGAAATACAACTTGTATCGGCGATCGAATTTTCCCATCAAACGTCAAAAAATTGATGGAACCTCCACATTGACGATAAGTTTGTAAAACAGTGTTTGCCTCAATTACTTCTTTTTGCTATAGATACCCGCCTTAAATTGACTGCGATAGCAGTTGACTAGGTGTTAGTAGGAGATGCTGTATGCCAGAGTCCAAAAAGAAAACGCTAGGCATCCTAGCCATTGCAGGTGTTGAGCCATACCAAGAGAAAGCAGGTGAAGAGTACATGTCACCTGAGCAAGTGGCTCATTTTACGAAAATTTTACAAGCTTGGCGCAACCAGCTCAGGGAAGAAGTTGATCGCACTGTGCACCATATGCAGGACGAAGCGGCAAACTTTCCTGACCCTGTTGACCGCGCTTCTCAAGAAGAAGAATTCAGCCTAGAGCTTCGTAATCGTGACCGTGAGCGTCGCTTGATTAAGAAGATCGAAAAGACACTAGACAAGCTAAAAGAAGATGACTTCGGTTTCTGTGAATCTTGTGGTGTTGAGATTGGCATTCGTCGCTTAGAAGCTCGCCCTACTGCTGATCTTTGTATCGACTGTAAAACGCTTGCAGAAATCAAAGAAAAACAGATGATGGGTTAACCCCAACAGATGTCACTAAGGGAGCAATTGCTCCCTTTTTGTTTTGCTATTTTTTGGCGCTATTTTGTTATTTGTGGGTTCTATATTGATAAAAGATGTAAAGTCCTCAAGAAATAGCCAATGACATCATTACGTTTGATACTTACACTTCTTCCATCAATCTTCTAAAACACACATAGGCATTATGAGTTACGTTGGTCGTTTCGCTCCTTCTCCTTCTGGACCACTACATTTTGGTTCATTAGTTGCCGCGCTAGGCAGCTACTTCCAAGCCAAATCACAACTTGGTCAATGGTTAGTGAGAATCGAAGACCTCGATCCGCCAAGAGAGATGCCAGGCGCTTCCACTCTTATTTTAAAGGCGATAGAAGCTTACGGATTAGAATGGGATGGAGAGGTTGTATATCAGAGTCAGCGCCACCATTTATATCAACAGCAAATTGATCAATGGCTCGCCTCTGGTCAAGCGTACTTATGCCAATGCACGCGTAAACAGATTAAAGAGTCTGGTGATTTCTATCTTGGAACTTGTCGAGATAAAGGGTTAACCAAAAGCTCTGAGTGCTCAGTACGTTTGCGAATGGACTTTCCAGTCTCGTCATTCATCGACCTGAAACACGGCGAGATGACAATACCCGAAGCATTGAGCAAAGAAGATTTTATTATTAAACGCCGAGATGGTTTGTATGCGTACAACTTAGCGGTGGTGATTGATGATATTGACCAAGGCGTAACCGAAGTTGTTCGAGGTGCTGATTTGATTGAGCCAACAGGCCGCCAAATCAGCCTATATCAAACACTGAATCAAACGCCAGTCAGCTATCTGCATTTGCCCCTTGCAATGGATACCAATGGCAACAAGCTCTCAAAGCAAAACCATGCAACAGCGATAGATCCACTTAACCCTAAGCCAACGCTGATAAAGGCGATGCAATTTTTAGGGTTTAACCTTCCCGATGAAATGACCGAAAATCGAGTTGATGAGATCATTCATTGGGGAACAAAAAATTGGCGCATTGAACAGCTTCCAGAGCAGATCGAGATCACACCGTGATTCTCAAACGACGCCTTGTAAGCTATTATTAGCCGCAAATCCAGCCAGTTTGGGCGATAACTCAGAGAGTTAATGGCACAAAAGGCAACACCAATCATTGTAAAATATACATGAATAACAACGACTTAAAAGAAAGCGAACATCAAATATATCCAAGCCTAGACTTGAATATCGTCACGCGCCAAGAGCACAACATTTCGCGTAAGCAGATCAGCGATAACGCGTTAAAGGTGTTGTATCGCCTCCAAGGTGCGGGTTTTGACGCCTACCTAGTCGGTGGTGGTGTTCGAGATTTACTCCTCGAAGAAGTACCAAAAGACTTCGATATCGCAACCAACGCGACACCAGAAGAAATTCGCCAGTTGTTCCGTAACTGCCGTTTGATCGGTCGTCGTTTCCGTCTTGCACACATTATGTTTGGACGCGACATTATTGAAGTTGCGACTTTCCGTGGCCATCACCAAGAAGAAAACAAGCAGCTTGCAGCTCAATCAGAAGCAGGCATGCTGCTACGTGATAACGTCTACGGCACCATAGATGAAGATGCAGAACGTAGAGACTTCACCATCAACGCTATGTACTACAACATCGCGGATTACAGCATCCATGATTACGCGGGTGGTTTAGAAGATCTGGAAGACAGACTCGTTCGTCTTATTGGCGATCCAGAAACCCGCTACCGTGAAGATCCAGTGCGCATGCTGCGCGCCGTGCGTTTTGCTGTAAAACTCGATTTCGACATCGAAGAAGACACAGCTGCACCTATTGAAGAGCTCGCACCTTTACTGCGTGATATCCCAGCGGCGCGTCTTTACGAAGAAATGTTGAAGATGTTGCAATCAGGACACGGTTTGGAAACTTACCACCTAATGCGTGAATACAACCTGTTCCAACAGGTATTCCCGACGATTGCACGTCATTTCACTGAAGATTATTCATCTCAAACAGAGCACATGCTCGATCTTGTACTGGATTCTACGGATCTGCGCATCGAAGAAGGTAAGCGAATCAACCCTGCCTTTATGTTTGCTGCGATTTTCTGGTATCCGATGGTCAAGCTTGCTGAAGAGATGATGGAAACGCATAACCTCAATTATTACGATGCCATCATGGAAGCGAGCAATAAAATCCTCGATGAAGTAGTGAAATCCATTGCGATTCCTCGCCGTCATACCGCAACTATGCGTGAGATTTGGCAACTACAATTACGCCTGCCTCGCCGAAACGGTAAACGCGCGTTCCGCCTGATGGAGCTTAATAAGTTCCGTGCCGGATATGATTTCCTAGAAATGCGTGGTGAAGTTGAAGATGGTGAAGTGAAACAACTGGCTGATTGGTGGCAAACTTTCCAAACAGCGGGTCGCAATATGCGCCAAGCGATGGTGACTGATTTAGACAGCATAAGTAAACCATCGGGAACTCGCCGTCGTCGCCCATCGACACGTAAGAAAAAGAGCAAGCCAACGTCATGACACAGAGCAACTCCATGACAAGAGTTTATATCGCAGTAGGCAGTAATCTCAGCGATCCTGTGACTCAAGCGAAAAATGCTATTGAAGCACTGACCAAGTTACCGAAGTCGCGATTTATCGCGGCTTCATCGCTGTACAGCAGCACGCCTATGGGTCCACAAAATCAACCGGATTACATTAATGCTGTTGTGGCGGTTGATACAGAGTTAACACCTCTTGAGTTGCTTGACTGCACTCAAGCGATTGAACTAGAGCAAGGGCGCGTCCGTAAAGATGAGCGCTGGGGGCCGAGAACCTTAGATCTCGACATCGTTCTTTTCGGCAATGAGATCATAGATTCAGAACGATTAACCGTGCCTCATTATGGCATGCGTGTAAGAGAGTTCGTCCTCTACCCGCTTGCAGAAATCGCCCCCGAACTTCAGCTTCCAGATGGAACTGCGCTTCAAGAATTACTCAAATCTGTTCCGCTCAATGGGCTGAATATTTGGCAATAGTCAAGCTCAGACCAATTGACTTAGTAAGGACATACAATGAAAAAAATAACTATCAACGACCTAATGAAGTGGAAAAAAGAAGGTCGTAAATTTGCTACTTCTACTGCCTATGACGCGAGTTTCGCGCAACTGTTTGAAAGCCAAGAGATGCCAGTTCTTCTAGTCGGTGACTCTCTGGGTATGGTTCTGCAAGGTGAGGCAGATACTTTGCCAGTAAGCGTTGACGACATCGCTTACCACACACGTTGTGTACGCAAAGGTAGCCCAAACTGCCTACTGATGGCTGATATGCCTTTCATGAGCTACGCGACACCAGAACAAGCGTGTGAAAACGCAGCAAAAATCATGCGTGCTGGTGCAAACATGGTGAAAATCGAAGGTGGCGATTGGTTAGTCGATACAGTGAAAATGCTGACTGAACGTGCAGTTCCAGTATGTGCTCACTTAGGTTTGACACCTCAATCCGTTAACATCTTTGGCGGTTACAAAGTTCAAGGTCGTGACCAAGAGCAAGCAGATCGTATGGTAAGAGACGCGATGGCATTGCAAGAAGCAGGTGCACAAATCGTTCTTCTTGAATGTGTTCCTGCAAGTTTGGCAGAACGTATTACGCAAATTTTGGACGTGCCTGTAATTGGTATCGGTGCAGGTAATGTCACAGATGGTCAAATTCTGGTTATGCACGATATGTTCGGAATTTCGGCGAATTACATGCCAAAATTCTCGAAAAATTTCCTTGCAGAATCAGGCGACATGCATAAAGCTGTTGCAGCTTATATCGCTGACGTAGAAGCAGGACGCTTCCCTGATGAAGCCCACACTATTGCCTAAGGAGTAATTCATGCAAACATATGCTGACATTTCAGCTCTTCGCGAGCAGATCCAACAGTATAAGCGTGATGGTCGAAAAGTGGCTTTTGTTCCAACGATGGGGAACTTACACGAAGGTCATCTGACTCTGGTGCGCAGAGCTCGCGAGTTAGCCGATGTTGTCGTAGTAAGTATCTTCGTTAACCCAATGCAGTTTGAACGAGCAGACGACCTAAACAGTTATCCTCGTACTCTTGAAGAAGATTACAACAAACTGTCTGGCGAAAATGTGGAAATTGCTTTTACACCGACTCCAGAAATCATGTACCCATATGGACTTGATAAGCAGACTTCAGTGGAAGTACCTGGGTTATCAACCATGCTTGAAGGTGCGTCTCGCCCAGGGCATTTCCGTGGTGTAGCAACGGTTGTTACCAAGCTGTTTAATATCGTAAAGCCTGATGTAGCCTGTTTTGGTGAGAAAGACTTCCAGCAACTTGCTGTGATTCGTCAAATGGTTGCAGACCTATGCTTAGACATTGAAATTGTCGGCGTGCCTACCGTTCGAGAAATGGACGGTCTTGCAATGAGTTCTCGCAATAACCTACTTTCTCTGGATGAACGTCAGCGTGCACCTGTTCTTGCTCGAACCATGCATTGGATCAGCAGTGCTTTACGCGGTGGACGCCGTGACTTCGACACCATTGTTGTTGATGCACAAGATCAGTTAAGAGCTGCAGGGTTAGAGCCGGATGAAATCTTCATTCGTGATTCTCGTACTCTACTACCAGTAACAGAAGAGACAACGCAATCGGTAATTCTGATGTCTGCATTCTTAGGTAAAGTCAGACTGATCGACAATCAAGTTGTTGACCTAGCGACAGAATAGTTTTTGCGAACAACTAGTTAGCAGACAAAAAAGGTCAACTTACGTTGACCTTTTTTATTACTCTTTCAGGACGAGATAGGCTTTACGAGAATTAGCTACGTAACCCCTTACCTTTAGTGACTAAGTAATGAGCAACACAGTAAAGCACGACAACAAATACGCTTAATACGCTAAATGAAGTGACAATATCCACATCCGACACACCCAAGAACCCGTAACGGAATGCATTCACCATATAAACAATTGGGTTTACCTTAGAAACGCCTTGCCAGAACTCAGGCAACAAACTGATCGAATAAAACACACCACCTAGGTAGGTTAATGGAGTCAGTACAAATGTCGGCACAATGGATATATCGTCGAAAGTTTTGGCAAACACCGCATTAATTAAGCCGCCCAAAGCGAAAACAACCGATGTCATAAACACCGTCAGGAAAATCACTCCCCAATGTTCCACGTTTAGGTGTACAAAGAATAGAGAAACAAAAGTGACCAAAGTGCCCACTAACAAACCTCGAGTCACCCCACCCATTACATAACCAGCAATAATGACGTAGTTTGGCACCGGAGCAACCAATAGCTCTTCGATATTTTTCTGCATCTTGGCACTAAAGAAAGAAGAAGCCACATTCGAGTAAGAGTTGGTAATAACCGACATCATAATCAAACCGGGAATGATGTATTCCATGTAACTGAAGCCGTTCATTTGACCAATGCGAGAACCGATTAAGTTACCAAAAATGATGAAATACAAGCACATGGTAATCACAGGCGGCACTAACGTTTGCACCCAAATTCGCGTAAAGCGAGTGACCTCTTTACTTAACAAGCTAACAAAAGCTGTCCAATAAATCTGATACATAGTGTTTCCTTAACTCTGTTCGCGAACAATTCGTACAAACAGTTCTTCTAAACGGTTAGCTTTGTTGCGCATTGAAAGCACTCTCACACCTTGCTCTGTAAGCTGGCTAAAAATGTGGTTCAACCCTTCAGTCTTTTCGATTTCAATTTCTAGCGAGCCATCTTTCAAGGTTTGGGAAATCACTCCCTCAAGCTCTGACAACTGACTTTCATTTTCGATGTCTAGGACGAAAGTTTCTACATGAAGTTTTGAAAGTAGACCTTTCATCGTCGTGTTTTCGATAAGCTCACCACGGTTGATGATACCGATGTTGCGACACAGCATTTCAGCTTCTTCAAGATAGTGAGTGGTCAGGATAATTGTGATGCCCTGAGCGTTAATTTTTTTCAAAAACTCCCACATAGAACGGCGCAATTCGATATCAACTCCCGCAGTTGGCTCATCAAGAATCAGCAACTGAGGTTCGTGCATTAACGCACGTGCAATCATCAAACGTCGCTTCATACCACCAGATAGGTTACGAGCTCGCTCTTTACGCTTCTCCCATAAATCCAGTTGCATCAGGTATTTCTCCGCGCGCTCTTTAGCGACAGCTTTAGGCACACCGTAATAACCGGCTTGCTGAGTGACAATCTGTTCAACGGTTTCAAACTGGTTGAAGTTAAATTCTTGTGGCACTAAACCTAGCTGCTGCTTAGCTTCTTCTAGATGGGTATCAATATCGAAACCAAACACCTTCACCTTGCCTGAAGATTTGTTCACCAATGAAGAAATGATACCGATAGTGGTTGATTTGCCTGCACCGTTAGGTCCAAGTAAGGCGTAGAAGTCGCCCTTTTTGACAGACACACTAATGCCCTTCAGCGCTTCAAAACCTCCAGCGTAGGTTTTGCGCAGCTGATCTATTTCTAATGCGTACATAATGGAGCTCTTTTTTGGGGATTACCGTATATGTGCCGATTTTAACGTCAGTTTTCAACCCTCATTCGAAAATAGTTTTAACATCCAGAAATAGATTCTCGAATACCCTTACCAATCTCGCAGTTGTTAATGAAAGGAAATCATGGATAATTTTCTATACTGCTCAGATGAGTAATCTCTAGGCGAAATAGTCAGAGATTGATGTAATGACATTGTGTATAGTTGGAACAGCAATTTAAGGGAAGTAACATGCCAGAGATTAAACAACTATTCGATAACAACTCTAAGTGGTCGGAGTCGATTAAAGCAGACCGCCCAGAGTACTTTACTAAGCTCGCTGAAGGGCAAAATCCAGATTTCTTATGGATTGGTTGTTCAGACAGCCGTGTACCAGCAGAACGTTTAACTGGCCTATATTCAGGCGAATTGTTCGTTCACCGTAACGTTGCGAACCAAGTTGTTCACACTGACTTAAACTGTCTTTCTGTTGTTCAGTATGCAGTCGATGTACTTAAAGTTAAGCACATTATTGTTTGTGGACACTATGGATGTGGTGGTGTAACTGCATCAATCGACAACCCACAACTTGGATTGATCAATAACTGGTTGCTGCACATTCGTGATTTGTACTTCAAGCACCGCAAATACATTGAGTTGATGCCTGAATCAGAGCGCTCTGACAAGTTAGCGGAAATCAACGTTGCAGAACAAGTTCACAATCTAGCGAACTCCACTATTCTGCAAAATGCATGGGAACGCGGACAAGAAGTTGAACTTCATGGTGTTGTGTATGGTATCGAAGATGGCAAGCTAGAGTACTTAGGTGTTCGCTGCAATTCTCGTGAAACCATTAATGACAGCTACAACAAAGCAATGGAAAAAATCCTGAATTCAGAACACAAACTGCTTTGTCGCTAATCGCTTTCTAAAAGCTATGAATACCAAAAAGCCCACATTAGTGGGCTTTTTCATTTAAATCGAAAAAGGTCGTTATTCTTGAGGAACAACTTTACCGATGTATGGTAAGTGGCGGTATTTTTGTGCGTAATCGATCCCCACACCTACAACAAATTCATCTGGGATTTCAAAGCCACCCCATGACACTTCAACATCAACTTCACGACGTGAAGGTTTATCAAGCAGCGTACAGATCTTGATTGAGTTAGGTTCACGAAGAGAAAGGATCTCTTTCACTTTATTAAGCGTATTACCTGTATCGATAATGTCTTCAACAAGCAGCACATCTTTACCTTTGATGTCGTCATCTAAGTCTTTCAGGATACGAACATCACGAGAACTCGTCATTGAGTTGCCGTAGCTAGACGCTGTCATAAAGTCTACTTGGTGAGTCAGTTCAATTGTTCGCGCTAGGTCAGCCATGAAAACAAATGAGCCACGTAACAAACCAACCAGCACCAAATCTTGGCTACCTTGGTAATGTTGAGTGATTTGCTTACCTAGTTCACGGATACGTTCCTGAACTTCTTGCTCAGAAATCATTACTTCAACTGTATGCTTCATACCATTCTCGTTTGGTTTGTTGGGGCACAGATCGCATTCAAAATACGAATAGTCGCGCCACTGAAATTATTCGGCGCGTATAGTAACACTGCCGAGCAGTAGAGTTAACCTTTTCTCCTACACTGAATTCTGACTCTCTGTCTATATAAATTGAACTTGTTGATAAAGCTCATTTTTAATAATGAGAGTGAATACATAGTTCAAAGATTGACCTTCAACATATGCACCAGTACACTCATATGGCTTTAAAGCAACTAATAAAATAATCATTAGGGTGGCAAACACTCAACTAACAACTCAAATGGCAAGGACTTACAATTATGGACGCATCTATAGAGAAACGCCCAAGAACGAGGCTATCTCCCCAGAAACGTAAACTTCAACTCATGGAAATCGCATTAGAGGTCTTCGCTAGACGAGGTATTGGCCGAGGCGGTCATGCAGATATCGCTGAAATTGCTCAAGTTTCAGTAGCAACTGTCTTCAACTACTTCCCGACTCGTGAAGATTTAG
Source organism: Vibrio sp. HM8-C (assembly GCF_058630515.1). NCBI lineage: Bacteria > Pseudomonadati > Pseudomonadota > Gammaproteobacteria > Vibrionales > Vibrionaceae > Vibrio > Vibrio sp. HM8-C. The sequence continues at coordinate 90,598 of NZ_JBMMKS010000016.1, read as the reverse complement.
TCGATGAAGTGCTCACTTACGTTGTTCGTCAGTTCTCTAATTTCCTAACCGATAACATCGATTTAGATTTGCCGGCAAAAGAGAATCTCAGCAACATAACGAAAGAGCTGGTGGAAATCAGCTATCAAGATTGTCACTGGTTGAAAGTGTGGTTTGAATGGAGTGCTTCAACTCGCGATGAAGTGTGGCCACTCTTCATGTCAACCAACCGAACCAACCAAATGTTAGTGAAGAATATCTTTGTCAAAGCAATTGAGCGCGGTGAAGTTTGTGACAAACATGATCCAGAAGAATTGACGATGCTATTCCACGGTCTGTGCTACTCACTGTTTGTACAAGCAAACCGAGTGGAAGACAAAGAAAGTATCAACAAATTAGCTAATACCTACATGGATATGCTTTGCATTTACAAATAGATACGCTTCGAAGTTAAACTTCAGATGTAAAAAAACCGCTGAATATTCAGCGGTTTTTTGTTTCTTGAGAAGAATTATTTCTTCTTAGCTTTTGCGTTTGGAAGGTCAGTAATCGTACCTTCAAACACTTCCGCCGCTAGACCTACAGACTCATGTAGAGTTGGGTGAGCGTGGATAGTAAGAGCGATATCTTCTGCATCACAACCCATCTCGATAGCAAGACCGATTTCGCCAAGTAGCTCACCACCGTTAGTACCAACGATAGCACCGCCGATTACACGATGAGTCTCTTTATCAAAGATAAGCTTAGTCATACCGTCAGCACAGTCAGACGCGATTGCACGGCCTGATGCTGCCCATGGGAATGTTGCAACTTCGTAGTTGATGCCTTCAGCTTTCGCTTCTTTCTCAGTTTTACCAACCCAAGCAACTTCTGGCTCAGTGTAAGCAATTGAAGGAATAACTTTCGGATCGAAGTAGTGTTTCTTACCAGAAATAACTTCTGCAGCAACGTGACCTTCGTGAACACCTTTGTGAGCAAGCATTGGTTGACCAACGATGTCACCGATAGCGAAGATGTGAGGTACGTTAGAACGCATTTGCTTATCTACATTGATGAAGCCACGCTCATCAACTTCAAGGCCAGCTTTTTCTGCGTCTAGAAGTTTACCGTTTGGTACACGGCCGATTGCAACAAGAACAGCATCGTAACGCTCAGGTTCAGCAGGCGCTTTTTTACCTTCCATTGAAACGTAGATACCATCTTCTTTCGCTTCAACTGCAGTTACTTTCGTTTCTAGCATCAGGTTGAACTTGTCTTTGATGCGCTTGGTGTAAACTTTAACGATGTCTTTATCAGCAGCAGGGATCACTTGGTCGAACATCTCTACAACGTCGATTTGTGAACCTAGAGCGTGGTATACCGTACCCATTTCTAGACCGATGATACCGCCACCCATGATCAACAGTTTTCCTGGTACTTCTTTCAGCTCAAGAGCGTCAGTTGAGTCCCAAATACGTGGATCTTCATGTGGAATAAATGGAAGTTTGATTGGGCGAGAACCCGCAGCAACGATAGCGTTGTCAAAGCTTACAGTCGTTTTACCGTCTTCACCTTCCACTTCAATCGTGTTAGGACCAGTAAATTTACCAAAACCGTTAACAACATTAACTTTACGCATCTTAGCCATACCACCAAGACCGCCAGTTAACTGGTTAATTACTTTTTCTTTCCATAGACGGATTTTGTCGATATCCGTTTGAGGTTCGCCGAATACGATACCGTGTTCAGCAAGAGCTTTAGCTTCTTCGATAACTTTTGCTACGTGAAGAAGTGCTTTTGATGGGATACAACCCACGTTCAAACATACACCACCTAGAGTGTTGTAACGTTCGATAATAACAGTTTCCAGACCTAAGTCTGCACAACGGAATGCAGCGGAGTAACCAGCAGGACCTGCACCAAGTACAACAACTTGGGCTTTAATTTCTTTGCTCATTTCGACCTCTTGTAGTCAATATCCCTAACAGGCTGAGTGGGTATGATATCTTTTTTAATTAATACGATTATTTTCAGACCGCAACAGTTTACAGAGATGTTAATGGTGTGAAAAGTAAATCCATTTAGCCTGTGAGCTAGCCAACAATTCAAACGCACTTAAAGCCATTCAGCATTCATTGTTACATTCAAATTGATAGTCAACAGTTGAATCAAGGCGGCTTGCGCCGCCTTATTCGTCTTAAATTACAGTACTAGACGACGGATGTCGCTTAGGCAGTTATTCAAGTAAGTGATGAAGCGTGCACCTTCAGCACCATCGATCACACGGTGGTCGTATGATAGAGATAGTGGAAGTTGTAGACGAGCTTCGAACTCTTTACCGTTCCAAACTGGCTTCATTTCAGACTTAGATACACCAAGGATACCTACTTCTGGCGCGTTCACGATTGGCGTAAATGCAGTACCACCAATGCCGCCTAGGCTAGAGATAGTGAAACAGCCGCCTTGCATGTCTGCTGCAGTCAGTTTGCCTGCACGAGCTTTCTTAGACACTACTGCTAGTTCGTCAGAAAGTTCGTAAATGCCTTTCTTGTTCACGTCTTTGAATACTGGAACAACTAGACCGTTTGGTGTGTCTACCGCGATACCTACGTTCACGTATTTCTTCAGAATCAAGCTTTCGCCGTCTTCAGAAAGAGATGAGTTAAATGCAGGGAACTCTTCAAGCGCTTTCGCAACCGCTTTCATGATGAACACAAGTGGAGTGATCTTCATGCCAGTGTCTTTCTTCGCTTCAATTGCATTTTGCTCTTTACGGAAGTTTTCTAGCTCAGTGATATCTGCGTTATCCCACTGTGTAACGTGAGGGATCATTACCCAGTTACGGTGTAGGTTCGCACCAGAAATCTTCTTAATACGAGATAGCGGTTGAACTTCAGTGTCACCAAACTTGCTGAAATCAACTTTCGGCCAAGGAAGTAGACCAAGCGCTGCACCGTCACCTTTACCAGAAGCCGCTGCTACAGCACCAGACTCAAGACGCTTAAGCGCCTCTTTCACGTAGTTCTGTACGTCTTCTTTCAGGATGCGGCTCTTACGGCCAGAACCTTTCACTTTCGCTAGGTTTACACCGAATTCGCGTGCTAGACGACGAACCACTGGTGAAGCGTGTGCGTAAACGTTGTTCTCTTCAAACTCAGTTGCCGCTGGAGCTGCTGCAGGTTTTGCTGCTTCAGCTTTAGGAGCTGACGCTGCTGGAGCTGCTGCTTGAGCAGGTGCCGCTGCTGCAACTGGCGCTGCGCCAGCAACTTCGAACACCATGATTAGAGAACCAGTAGAAACTTTGTCACCAGCTGCTACTTTGATTTCTTTAACAGTACCAGCAAATGGTGCAGGTACTTCCATAGATGCTTTGTCGCCTTCTACAGTAATCAGAGATTGCTCTTCAGATACTGTATCGCCAACTGCAACCATGATTTCAGTTACTTCAACTTCGTCACCGCCGATATCAGGAACGTTAACTTCTTTAACGCCAGATACTACTGCTGGAGCCGACACTGGAGCTGCTGCTGCAACTGGTGCAGGTGCTGCTGCGCCTGAACCTGCTACTTCAAAGATCATCACTAGTGAGCCTGTCGATACTTTATCGCCTGCTGCAACTTTGATTTCTTTTAGAGTACCTGCGAATGGTGCTGGTACTTCCATTGAAGCTTTGTCACCTTCTACTGTCAGTAGAGATTGCTCTTCAGCGATTGAATCGCCAACAGCAACTAGGATTTCAGTTACTTCAACTTCGTCGCCACCGATATCCGGTACACAAACTTCTTTCAGTTCACTTGCTGCCGCAGCTGCAGGTGCAGCTACTGGAGCCGCTTCTGCCGCTGGAGCAGGCGCAGCTGCGCCCGCTTCTTCGAAGATCATGATAAGTGAACCTGTTGTTACTTTATCGCCAGCAACAACTTTGATTTCTTTTACGATACCCGCTTGAGATGCTGGTACTTCCATAGAAGCCTTGTCGCCTTCTACAGTAATGAGTGACTGCTCTTCTTCAACCTTGTCGCCAACGCTTACAAGAATCTCAGTAACTTCAACCTCATCCGCACCGATATCAGGTACATTAATTTCGATTGCCATTATTCTTTCCTACCTTCAATTAAGCGTATAGCGGGTTTGTTTTTTCAGTGTCGATGTTAAATTTCTTGATTGCTTCAACAACCACAGATTTCTCAACATCACCACGTTTCGCTAGTTCGCTTAGCGCTGCAACCACAACGTAACCTGCGTTCACTTCGAAGTGACGACGTAGGTTCTCACGGCTGTCAGAACGACCAAAGCCATCTGTACCCAGTACTTTGTATGATTCAGCTGGGATAAACGCACGTACTTGCTCAGCGTAGTTCTTCATGTAGTCAGTCGCAGCGATTGCAGGCTCAGTACCCATTACCGTTTGGATGTAAGGTACTTGCGCTTGTGCTTCTGGGTGAAGCATGTTGTAACGCTCACAAGCTTGACCATCACGAGTCACTTCGTTGAATGACGTTACAGAGTAAACGTCAGAAGCAATACCGTAGTCATCGCTCAGGATTTGAGCTGCTTTACGTACTTCGTTCATGATAGTACCAGAGCTCATTAGCTGAACTTTCGCTTTGTTACCCGCGTAAGTTTCTAGCTTGTAGATACCCTTACGGATGCCTTCTTCAGCGCCTACTGGCATTGCTGGCATTGCGTAGTTCTCGTTCATCAGAGTTAGGTAGTAGAACACGTTCTCTTGATCACCGTACATGCGACGGATACCGTCTTGCATGATTACCGCAACTTCGTATGCGAATGTTGGGTCGTAAGAGATACAGTTCGGTACAGTACCAGCCATGATGTGAGAGTGACCGTCTTCGTGTTGTAGACCTTCACCGTTTAGCGTTGTACGACCTGCGGTAGCACCTAGTAGGAAACCACGAGCTTGTTGGTCACCAGCCATCCATGCCATGTCGCCAACACGTTGGAAACCGAACATAGAGTAGTAGATGTAGAACGGGATCATTGGTAGATCGTTGGTGCTGTATGAAGTTGCAGCAGCAACCCATGAAGACATAGCACCTAGCTCGTTGATACCTTCTTGAAGTACCTGACCAGACGTTGCTTCTTTGTAGTAAGAAACGATGTCACGGTCTTGTGGTGTGTAGTTCTGGCCATGCGGGTTGTAGATACCGATTTGACGGAACAGACCTTCCATACCAAATGTACGAGCTTCATCTGCAATGATAGGAACGATGTTTTCACCGATGTTCTTATCTTTAAGCAGTACGTTTAGAGTACGTACGAACGCCATAGTTGTAGAGATATCACGCTTCTGCTCTTCAAGCAGAGGTTGGAACTCTTCAACAGCTGGAATGATTAGCTCTTTAGTAAAGTTAGGCAGACGCTTAGGCGTGTAACCTTTCAGAGCTTTACGACGAGCGTGTAGGTATTCGTATTCTTTCGAACCTTCTTCCAGAGTTAGGTATGGAAGTTCTTTCACTGCTTCGTCAGTTAGGATGTCTTGAAGACCTAAACGATCACGTAGGTGTAGAACGTGAGTCATATCCATCTTCTTAACTTGGTGCGCGATGTTCTTACCTTCTGCCGCTTCACCCATGCCGTAACCTTTCACTGTTTTCGCTAGGATTACAGTTGGACGACCTTTAGTGTCTTGTGCATTTTTGAATGCTGCGTACAGTTTAGAAGACTCGTGACCACCACGCTTAAGCGCGAATACTTCGTCATCAGTCATATCTGCAACTAGAGCTGCAGTTTCTGGGTATTTACCAAAGAAGTGCTCACGTACGTATGCGCCATCTTTAGATTTGAATGTTTGGTAGTCACCGTCGATAGTTTCGTTCATCAGTTGAAGAAGCTTACCGCTAGTGTCTTTCGCTAGTAGAGAATCCCAGTTGTTACCCCAGATAACTTTCACTACGTTCCAACCAGCACCTTTGAATAGACCTTCAAGTTCTTGAATGATCTTACCGTTACCCATAACAGGACCATCTAGACGCTGTAGGTTACAGTTGATTAGGAAACATAGGTTGTCTAGTTTTTCACGAGCAGCGAAAGAGATAGCACCACGTGATTCTGGCTCATCCATCTCACCGTCACCTAGGAACGCGTATACGCGTTGCTCAGTCGTGTCTTTTAGACCACGGCCGTTTAGGTATTTTAGGAAACGAGCTTGGTAGATAGCAGAGATTGGACCAAGACCCATAGATACGGTTGGGAATTGCCAGAACTCAGGCATCAATTTAGGGTGTGGGTATGAAGGAATACCTTTGCCGTCTACTTCTTGACGGAAGTTGTCTAGTTGCTCAGCAGTTAGACGACCTTCAACGAATGCACGTGCGTAGATCCCTGGAGAGATGTGACCTTGATAGTAAACCAAGTCGCCGCCATCTTTCTCGTTCGCAGCACGGAAGAAGTGGTTGAAACAAGTTTCGTAGAATGCAGCCGAAGATTGGAAAGACGCCATGTGGCCGCCTAGCTCTAAATCTTTCTTAGATGCACGTAGAACGATCATGATTGCGTTCCAACGGATGATAGAGCGAATACGACGCTCTAGCGTTGTGTCGCCCGGATATGCTGGCTCTTGTGCTGCAGGGATCGTGTTGATGTAATTCGTTGTGATGCCTGTAGGCATATCAACGCCACCTAAACGAGCTTTCTCTAGCACTTCTTCTAGAATGAATTGCGCGCGCTCTACACCTTCTTCACGTACAACTGACTCAAGTGCAGCTAACCACTCCTGAGTTTCCAGTGCGTCTACGTCATGCTTCATGTCGGACATGGCGATCTATCCTTCTATTGGTTGGATTCTATTTATAATCGCAATAAACCGCTTACTGCGGCTCATTACCCTGTTGGATACGACGTAAAGAACGCTCGCGGCGAGACTGTTCTCGGGTCAGTTCCAACAATGTTTCTTCAATATAAGCTAAATGAGAATGTGACATCTCGCGCGCCATATCAGGCTTACCAGAAACAATCGCATCCACGATGTTAGCTCGGTGCTTGTTTACTTTCTCAACCGCTTCTGGGCGGTTACGGAGTAATTTAAAATTCTGTAAAATGTTTTGCTCTAGCAAAGGCGCAAGACTACGTACGATATGCAGAATAACTACATTGTGAGTAGCTTCGGTAATGGCAATAAGAAATTCCATTACGGTTGAAGCTTCTGCTTCAAAATCGTGTTTTTCTTGGGCTTCGCTGATTCTCAATACGCTTGATTGAATGCGAGCAAAATCTTCTGCTGTACCACGTAAAGCTGCAAAGTAGGCAGAAATACCTTCTAGTGCATGTCGGGCTTCAAGTAAGTCCAGCTGAGTTTCTGAATGATTTGACAATAAATTTAGCAGAGGATCGGAGAAACTTTTCCAAATATGCTCACTAACGAACGTACCACCGCCTTGGCGACGGGTAAGAAGACGTTTAGCTTCTAAGCGTTGAATGGCTTCACGTACTGATGGACGAGAGACATCAAACTGTTTTGCTAACTCGCGTTCGGGTGGCAGCTGCTGTCCAGGAGACAGAGTTCCCTCGATAATCAACCTTTCCAACTCTTGTTCGATAACATCTGAGAGTTTCGGCTGACGAATCCTTTGATAAGCCATAATTTATTATTCTTCTACTCTTTATGCTTTTGTTGGTAATTGGTAATACCAATTTCAAATTGACGAAGAAATTAACATACTCACCGTGTAAGTGTCCAGTCAATTATTGACCCAAATCATAAAACACGGGTATTGGAAATACTTTATTAACAATAAAAATTATTTTTCAATACAACATTGGTCAGACCAATTACAAAATAGACACAGAACTGAAGTTATGGGTAATTAGTGTTACCAATTCATTGCATGAATAGAGCGAATGACTTTTTAGGACAAAAATCACAAATAGTTATCGTACAAGGTGCGGTTGGACTGATCGTTGTCACATTTACGATGAATGAAAAAAGCGGCTTAGAATAAAGCCGCGATTGGAAGAAGTTATTAGATTGTTGCAGTTATTTTGCTTCTAAATGGTCAATCATTAATTGTAATGACTGGTTTCCACGAAACTCATTGATGTCCAACTTGTACGCTAATCGTACTGTTTTCACTGAAGCATCAGGCCAACGACGCAAATCAACATTGAAGGCAATCCCATCAATCATGATGTTGGTTGGATGACTCTTGTGCAGTGGTTCTAACATTAACTTTAGGTGTTTTTCCCCAACCAGTTTTTGGTGAAGCACTTTAAACTCACCATCAAAAATAGGTTCTGGGAACGCTTGCCCCCACGGGCCGCCAGCTCGCAATGTTTCAGCGGTATGCATCGAAAACTCTTCAGGCTTGAGTTCGCCATCGGTCAGAATCACACCTTTTAACATCGCATCATCAAGATCTTGACGAACCACCTCGTCAAACAGCTTACAAAAATGCTCGAAGTCTTTCTCAGCGATCGTCAAACCGGCGGCCATCGCATGACCACCAAATTTTTTGATAATACCCGGATTTTGAGTATCGATTTTATCCAGCGCATCACGCATGTGCAGCCCAGCAACAGAGCGACAAGAGCCTTTAATCAGACCATCTCCACCATCAGCAAAAGCGATCACAGGACGGTGATATTGTTCTTTAACACGGGAAGCGAGAATCCCGATAACACCTTGGTGCCAATCTCTCTGGAACAGCACTAAACCATACGGCAGCTCACTATCTTTGCCAAACTCTAGACGCTCACAAAAAGCCATCGCTTCCTGCTTCATCCCTTCTTCGATATCTTTGCGCGTTTGGTTTAAACCATCTAATTCACTCGCCATACGACGAGCTGCGTGAATGTTGTTACACAACAGAAGCTCTACGCCAAAAGACATATCATCTAAACGACCGGCCGCATTAATTCGAGGTCCAAGAGCAAAACCAAAGTCTGATGCCACCAATTTGCTCGCATCACGCTTAGCAACTTCAATTAATGCCTGAATACCCGGTCTCGCTAAACCAGCGCGAATTCTCTGCAAACCTTGGTGCACAAGAATGCGGTTGTTCTCATCCAACGCAACAACATCAGCGACGGTGCCTAAAGCAACCAAATCGATAAGTTCCATCAGTTTGGGCTCTTGCATACCTTGCTCGGCAAAATAACCCACTTTGCGCATGTGAACACAAAGCGCCATCATCAGATAAAAAGCAACACCCACACCCGCCAATGACTTTGATGGAAACGCACATTGCTCAAGGTTTGGGTTTACCATCGCATCAACTTCTGGCAGCTCATTTCCCGGTAAATGATGGTCTGTTACCAATACCTGCAAGCCTTTCTGCTTTGCATAGCGAACACCGTCAATCGAGGAGACCCCATTATCCACCGTCATGATCATCTCAGCGCCTAGGCTGATCGCCTGATCAACCACTTCAGGGCTTAATCCATATCCATCTTCAAAACGGTTTGGAACCAGATAATCTACATTTCGGCTACCGAGCATACGCAGAGCAAGCACTGATAGCGCGGAGCTGGTTGCACCATCGGCATCAAAATCGCCAACAATTATTATGCGCTTTTGCTCTTGAATCGCTTGGTACAGCAATTCAACCGCCTGCTCTATGCCATGCAGTTTTTGATATGAGTGCAGTGCTTTTGCAGCTTTGTTTAACTGCTCTAAATCGGTGACACCACGATTTAAATACACTCGTTTCAAGATTGGCGGAATAGAGTCAGGTAGAAGGGATAAATCAGGTTCTGGTCTGCGTTGAATTTCGATCATAGCTGGATTTCTGTTATGCATAGAAACACAAACTTGGGTTTCCCCAAGTTTGTGTTTTGATTAATTATTGCTGCTGAAGGCGCTGCTCTAGTTGTGCTGGCGGTAGATAACCACCCACCATATCACCAGACGGTAAGAATATCGCTGGAGTGCCGCTGATACCCAATTCACGCCCAAGTTGGTAATGGTCGGTAATGGTTTGTTTACACTGAGCTAAATTTTTTCCTTTCGCCACCTCCGCTAAACTGCGGGTCACTTTTGCATTGTGCATCGCTGTTGCTGGATCATCAGAACACCAGATTTGCGCCATGCTGTCGGCTACCTGGCCATTAGCCCCTTGACGAGGGAAAGCTAAATAGCGAACCGTAATACCGCGCTTATTGTATTCCTTCATCTCCTGATGCAAACGAACACAATAGCCACAGGTAATATCGGTAAATACAGTCACAGCGTATTTTTCGTTGTCCGCTTTGTATTCGATCATGCTGTCTCTGAATTGTGCGATTTTCTCAGCATTGATTGGTGCTTGGCGCTTAGCCATCACATCCACATACGAACCATCTTCTGCAAGTTCATAAAGAGTACCGGCAATTAAGTATTTTCCATCTGGAGATGCGAACAACACACCACCTTCGGTTTTTACTTCAACCACTCCGTCAATCGAAGAAGGCACAACATCAATCACTGGCATACCCAGCTTTTCAAATTTATCGATGAAAACATCTTTATCGATTTCAGTGGCTGCTGATGAGCTAGCTGAAACACTGGCTAAAGCTAGAAATGGTACGAGAAGTAGAGTCAGTCGGCGGAATACGCTCATTAAAATCACCTTTAAGCCCTTGGATGGTGCTCACTATGTATTTGTTTAAGTCGCTCGGTTGCAACATGAGTATAAATTTGGGTGGTCGATAAGTCACTATGCCCCAAAAGCATCTGTACCACACGTAAATCAGCACCGTGATTTAATAAATGAGTTGCAAAAGCATGACGCAAAACGTGCGGAGAAAGCTTCTCAACATCAATTCCAGCAATCACAGCGTAATGCTTTATGCGGTGCCAAAACGTTTGTCTGGTCATCTGCTGTGCTCGTTTACTTGGGAAAACTACATCCGAAGTTTGCTGACCTAATAATTCAGACCGGCCTTGATGGAAAAAAGTTTCAATCCATTCAATCGCGTTTTCACCCATGGGAACTAAACGTTCCTTACCACCTTTACCAATGACGCGCACAACCCCTTGGCGTAAGCTGATATTTTCCGTAGTCAGAGACACCAATTCTGTTACACGTAGCCCCGTTGCATACAGCAGTTCAAGCATGGCTTTATCGCGCAGCTCTACGGGGTCATTTAAATCCTGAGCGTTGAGCAGTGCTTCAACCTGCTCTTCCGTCAAATCTTTAGGTAGGCGTTTAGGTAATTTCGGACTGACCATCAAAGCGGTTGGGTCATCACTGCGTACTTTTTCACGATGCAGATATTGAAACAAACGACGTATCGCGGACAACATTCGTGCTCGTGACGTCTGCTTGTAATCTTGGTCAATCAACCATGTTTGATACTCTTGCAGACCAGACAAACTGATGTAGTTTAAACGGTAGTTGTTCTTATTCATCCAGCCTAAAAGCTTTGTTAAATCATTACGATATGACACTACCGTATTTTCTGATAAACCTCTTTCAAGCCAAAGAGTATCTAAGAACTGCTCCATTATTCCTTGGTCAGGCAAAAATAATTCCGACACGTTTTCCTCTTTTTCTTATCTTTATGCGAGATGATGACGCTATGGCAAATTGCCACTTAGGCTACGAGATATCGCATGGATATACCATAAAAATCGGGCTGGCTCAGGATATTCGCTGCACTCTTCGTCATTTTATGTTTAGAATCCACCATTCCAGAGAAACAAAGAACTAAATAACGTATGAAGATTGGTCTATTTTACGGCTCAACTACCTGCTATACCGAAATGGCTGCCGAGAAAATGCGCGCTATTATTGGTGATGATCTGCTCGATATTCATAATGTAAAAGAGTCGCCACTCAGCTTAATGAGTGACTATGATCTGCTAATATTAGGCATCTCGACGTGGGACTTTGGAGAAATCCAAGAGGACTGGAATGAATTATGGGATCAAATAGATGGCGTACCGCTAAACGGCAAGTCCGTCGCATTGTTCGGCTTAGGCGATCAAGAAGGTTATGGCGAATGGTATCTGGATGCGATGGGACTGTTACACGACGAGATCAAGAAGACGGGAGCTAACATCATTGGCTACTGGCCGGTTGAAGGCTATACATTTGAAGCTTCCAAAGCGCTGACTGAAGACGGTACCCAATTTGTTGGTTTAGCTCTGGATGAAGACTCTCAATACGAACTCAGCGATGAACGCATTGCTACTTGGGTTGAGCAAGTGCTGATTGAGTACCAAGAGTCTCTTTAAGCTCAATCAAGCAAAGCGCGATACTTTATCCAGTCAAAAACAAGACCGGGATCGGTTTTACGCATCGGGGCAATATATTGGTGCCCCGTAATTCTAGGTACGGTAATTTTCTTATAGACCGTCATAAGCGCTTGGCTAAGCTTGGCTAGTGCCTGATATTGCTCTTCGGTATAAGCAACGAAATCCGTACCTTCCAGCTCAATACCTATCGAATAATCATTACAACGCTCTCTGCCCGCAAAAGAAGACTGACCTGCATGCCAAGCTCTGGCGGTAAAAGGGACAAACTGCACCACTTCTCCATCGCGCCTGATCAAGCAATGCGCAGAGACGCCCATTTTATGGATCACTTTGAAAAACGGATGCTCATCCGGATTTAGCTTTCCGGTAAAAAACTGCTCAATATAATCGCCCCCAAACTGTCCCGGCGGCAAACTAATGTTATGCACCACCAGCAAAGAGATATCTTTAATGTCGCTTCGCTCATCAAAATACGGTGACGGCACTTTGCGCGCATTGTGATACCAACCTTGGTTATCAATCATAAAGAGACCTTAGTTTATTCATTCAGAGCTTTTGATTTTAACCGTCTCACGAGGAAATGCGAGATTAAGGGCTGAATTTAAATCTTACTCAGCGTATTATTCGTGCCTCTGTTAATCCGGATTAAGATTTGCGATGAAAAATACTCACAATAGCCAAGAGCGCCTTGATTACCTAAAACAACAACTACCATTGGAAATTGCTCGTACCGTTGAAGCGACCCTAAAGGAAGATTTAGGTGGAACTCTCGACCCTACGGCTGATCTGACTGCAAATCTTATCCCTTCGGATGTACAAGGCACAGCCACTATCATCACTCGTGAACACGGTGTGTTCTGTGGTAAAGCATGGGCGGATGAAGTATTCAAACAATTGGGTGGCGAAGTCACGATTGACTGGAATGTTGAAGACGGCGATACAGTAGAGCCAAATCAGACACTGTGTACGCTTACAGGTCCAGCTCGAATTCTGCTTACAGGCGAGCGCAACGCAATGAACTTTATTCAGACGCTTTCTGGTTGTGCAACCACTACAGCGCAGTACGCAAAAGTATTGGAAGGTACAGACTGTCGCTTGCTCGACACCCGCAAAACCATTCCTGGTTTGCGTAGTGCTTTGAAATACGCGGTAGCTTGTGGCGGCGGATTTAACCATCGTATCGGCGTGTTTGATGCGTACTTGATTAAAGAGAATCACATCATCGCCAATGGTGGTATTACTCAAACCATTAAAACCGCAAAAGAACTTAATCCGGGTAAACCTGTTGAAGTTGAAACTGAGAGTCTAGATGAATTGCGTGAAGCGATTGAAGCAGGCGCAGACATCATTATGCTCGACAATTTCACGATGGATATGATGCGTGAAGCGGTTGCGATTAACGCAGGTCGTGCTGCGCTTGAAAACTCGGGTAATGTTACTTTAGAAACACTGCGCGAATACGCAGAAACGGGCGTCGATTACATTTCAGTAGGCGCGTTGACAAAACATGTCAGAGCCATGGATCTTTCCATGCGTTTCAAATAAGCGCTTTAAGTTAACTTCAATAAAAGTTACAGCCAAATCTGTTTCAATTCTAAGACCCGCTTCGGCGGGTTTTTAGTACCTTCCTGATACTCATTTCCCAACTATTGCGAAGCCAGTCGAAAGGTTTTGTTAGCTATATGAAATTGATTCTATAAATAAATCTCATCACTCGCGCAACTCAAACTCGGTCGTTCTCAATATCAAACTAAGCACATAACCTCTCAGTCCGAATAGCCCCAAAAAACGGAGAGAGGCAATGAAAACAAATCAGCTTAAAAAACAAAAAGGTTTTACCTTAATTGAATTGATGATTGTTGTTGCAATAATTGGCGTACTTTCAGCAATTGCAGTGCCAGCCTATCAAGACTATGTATCTCGTAGTGAAGCGGCTTCAGGACTGGCTACCCTAAGAGGACTTCAAACACCCGCTGAATTGGAATGGCAGCAAAACGGTAAGCTAACAAGTGTCGAGGCATTAGGTACAACAGCAGGTGCGAGTAAACTAGGAACGATTTCTGTTACCGATACAGGAGAGATCAAATTCAAGTTCACAGATGGAGCGCTTAAAGACAAACACGTCGCAATCAAACGAGGTACAACAGGATGGACGTGCGAAAATACAACTGCTATTGATTTGAAATCTTGCCCTCCAGCTACAACTTCAGCTGCAAGCGGCACAGGCGGCACAGGCGGCACAGGCGGTCAATCATAACTAGATCCACATGGTAACCAATCTAATTGCACTTTTGCTACAGGCTGACTTGCTCAGTACTGAGCAAGAGCAAAACGTGGTCAATCATATTGAAGCTTCTGGCGCTAGTGTGCCGGAAGCTTTGATCCAACTTGGAATAATAGAATCTACCAGTCTTGCGAACCATTTAAGTCAGCAGCTACGCATGCCTGTGACGGATCTTAGTAAGTTTGATTATGCTGATGTCTGCCAACAGCTCGGATTACGTGAACTGATCACTCGTTTTAATGCACTTCCTATCCAAAACCAAAATAACCAATTGCTTCTCGCAGTATCTGACCCTACTCACCCAAGCGTAGAAGATGAATTTCGTTTCACTACGGGATTAAATGTTGAGCTGGTACTTGCCTGTCATAAATCACTGCAAGCTGCGATTCGTCGGCTCTATGGCAAAAGCATTAGCGATGAGTCCAAACAGAACAAAGAAATAAGCCAAGATGAGCTGGCAAACTTAGTTCAACTCTCCGATGATGAACTCCAGTCGATTGAAGATCTCAGTCTCGATCAATCTCCTGTGAGTCGTTTTATCAATCAAATACTGCTTGATGCAGTGCGTAAAGGGGCTTCCGATATTCACTTCGAACCTTATGAAGATGCCTATCGTATCCGCCTACGCTGTGACGGTATTTTAGTAGAAACGCACCGCCCAGCGAGTCATCTTAGTCGGCGACTTGCCGCTCGTATCAAGATTCTCTCAAAACTCGATATTGCTGAGCGAAGGCTTCCTCAAGACGGGCGTATCAAGCTTCGTTTGAATAGAGATACGGCCATAGATATGCGCGTTTCTTCCTTACCGACTTTGTGGGGAGAAAAAATCGTATTACGTCTGCTCGATAGCAGCGCGGCTAATCTTGATATCGATAAACTTGGCTATGACGATATTCAAAAACAGCACTATTTAGATGCGCTAAAAAAACCGCAAGGCATGATTCTGATGACAGGCCCGACAGGGAGCGGAAAAACCGTTTCTCTTTATACAGGTCTGCGGATACTCAATACCTCTGAAATCAATATTTCCACCGCTGAAGATCCAGTTGAAATTAACTTATCAGGCGTCAATCAAGTACAAGTACATCCTAAAATCGGGTTCGGCTTTGCAGACGCGTTGAGATCTTTTTTACGCCAAGATCCAGATGTAGTCATGGTGGGTGAAATTCGTGATTTGGAAACCGCTGAAATAGCAGTAAAGGCCGCTCAAACAGGGCATCTTGTTTTATCGACTCTTCATACGAACTCAGCAGCAGAGACAGTCGTGCGCCTAGCTAACATGGGCGTTGAATCTTTCAACCTAGCTTCATCATTGAGTCTAATCATTGCTCAAAGGCTCGCTCGACGATTGTGCTCTCACTGTAAAATTCCCGTCACACCCTCCGTTACCCTACAAACTCAGTTTCAGCTGTCTGAAAATGAGACTATCTACGAGGCCAACCATTTAGGTTGTACAGAATGCACAGGTGGTTATGCGGGACGAGTTGGCATCTATGAAGTCATGGCTATCAATGCCGATCTTGCCGAAGCCATTATGAATAGAGCCAGCGTAGCGCAAATCGAAATGATCGCCAAAACCAATGGTATGAATACGCTCTTGGAATCTGGAGTGCAAAAAATGAAGCAAGGTGTCACTAGTCTCGCCGAACTGCAGCGTGTTCTTTATTTCTAACTTTTGGTGATCATTTCTATGAAAAAAAACACTAGCCCACAACTTAGTAGCTTTCGCTGGAAAGGAGTAAATAGCACAGGGAAAAAAGTGTCTGGGCAATTGCTGGCGATGACGGAAAGTGAAGTCCGAGACAAACTGTCCGAACAACATATAAAAGTAAAAAAAACGAAAAAAGGCAGTGTATCAATATTCATTCGACTGCTTCACCGAGTCAAAGGAAAAGACATTACTCTGCTTACTCGACAGCTTTCGACGATGTTGACAACAGGTGTTCCAATTGTTCAAGCGCTGAAATTGGTTGGAGATAATCACCGCAAAGCTGAAATGAAATCGATTCTGACTCAAATATCGAAAGGCGTTGAAGCTGGTACGCCCATTTCCAAAGCAATGCGAAATACCAGCAGTCATTTCGATTCTTTATACGTGGATTTAATTCAAACCGGCGAGCAATCTGGCAACTTAGCCGAAGTTTTCGAGCGTTTAGCTACGTATAGGGAGAAAAGCGAAGAGTTAAAAGCAAAAGTTATTAAGGCATTGATTTATCCAGCAATGGTAGTGCTCGTTGCCTTAACTGTTTCTTATTTGATGCTTACCATGGTCATTCCAGAGTTTGAAACGATGTTCAGTGGTTTTGGCGCAGAACTGCCATGGTTTACACAACAGGTATTAAAACTGTCTCATGGAGTTCAGTCATACAGTTTTATTGCTCTTGTCAGCCTCATTGTTTCATTCCTAGGATTTCGCACTGCGAGAAAAAAGTCATTCCTGTTTCGATTAAAAACCAGTCGTCTGGGATTGAAATGTCCGGTAATTGGAGGCGTTCTCGCCAAAGCAGCTATAGCCAAATTTAGCCGAACTTTAGCCACCAGCTTTAGCGCCGGTATTCCTATCCTTTCCAGCTTAAAAACCACCGCTAAAACAGCCGGCAATATACATTTTGAATATGCCATCGATGAAGTTCACAGAGATACCGCATCTGGGATGCCTATGTATATTGCGATGCGAAACACTGAAGCATTTCCTGAAATGGTTTTACAAATGGTGATGATTGGCGAAGAGTCCGGAAGGCTTGATGATATGCTTAATAAAATTGCTTCGATCTACGAATTTGAAGTCGACAACACCGTCGATAATCTCGGCAAAATTCTTGAACCTTTAATTATTGTGTTTCTCGGGGTCGTTGTAGGTGGTTTGGTTGTAGCAATGTATTTGCCAATCTTTAACTTAATGAGCGTGTTGGGGTAATATAATCATCATTAACGCATTCAACAGCTTAGTTTTAATGAATCGCCCCCTATTTCACCGTGGCAAATGAGCGAACAAATGGACATTTTTGATTACTATCCTTGGCTTTTCGTAGCATCTGCCTCTCTTCTTGGTTTAATAATCGGCAGCTTCCTTAATGTCGTAATTTATAGACTGCCTAAAATGATGGAACGTGAATGGCGTCAAGAATGTGCTGACTATTTCCCTGAATCTAATATTCAACCGCCAGAAGGCAAACTGACACTAAGCACACCACGCTCAACTTGCCCAAGCTGCCAAACACCTCTACGAATAATCGACAACGTTCCAATCATTAGTTGGTTGCTGTTACGCGGTAAATGCGCCCATTGCAAAACGTCTATAAGCGCGCGGTACCCTTTGATTGAACTACTCACTGCGGTAGTCAGCTTTGTTGTGGCACAACACTTTGGTTTTAGTTACTTCACTATCGCCTTACTGTTCTTCAGCTATGTCCTTATCGCCGCAACTTTTATCGATTTGGATACCATGCTGCTGCCCGATCAACTGACATTACCACTGCTGTGGGCTGGTATTACTCTTTCACTCATGGGTGTTAGCCCAATCTCGCTCCAAGATGCCATCATTGGCGCTATTACGGGTTACTTGGCGTTATGGTCAGTGTATTGGGCATTTAAACTGACAACGGGCAAAGAGGGAATGGGATACGGTGATTTCAAACTACTTGCCGCTCTTGGTGCTTGGCTAGGCTGGCAGCAGCTACCAATGATTATTCTGCTTTCATCTCTTGTGGGACTTGTGTTTGGTATCATTCAATTGCGATTAAAAAAGCAGGGCATCGATAAAGCGTTCCCATTTGGACCTTATATTGCGATTGCAGGATGGATAGCGCTGCTATGGGGACACCAAATTATTGATAGCTACTACTCTTATCTATTGGGGTACTAAACGATGGCATTAGTAATTGGCCTCACTGGCGGTATCGCAAGCGGCAAAACGACGGTTGCCAACCTATTTCATGACCAATTTGGAATTGAGATTGTTGACGCGGATATTATCGCTCGACAAGTCGTAGAAAAAGGCAGTGAAGGTCTGCAAGCCATTCACCAACATTTTGGTGATGACATATTAACAGCTGAAGGTGAACTTAACCGAGCCGAACTTCGAAAGCGAATCTTTGCTAACCAAGACGAAAAAGCTTGGGTAAACCAGTTACTTCATCCGATGATTCGTCAACGAATGGAGCAAGAACTGAAAAACGTGACCTCTTCTTATGCGTTATTGGTGGTTCCGTTACTTACCGAGAACAACTTGCAGCATATGGCTGACCGGATTTTAGTCGTTGATGTGGATGAAAAAACTCAAATAGAAAGAACAATGAACCGAGACAAAGTTCCTATTGAGCAAGCAAAATCCATCTTAGCCGCACAAGCAACTCGTGAACAACGTTTAGCCATTGCCGACGATGTGATTAAAAATGATGCGAAAAACCAGAAACTTTTGCCTCAAATCACAGAATTACACAAAAAGTACCTAGCCATTAGCCGTAAAAATCTGTGAGAATAAGCCGAAAGGACGCAAGGCAAATCTGATGACAACACATAAGTTTGAACACCCTCTGAATGAAAAAACTCGTATTTACTTACGCGTTGAGGCTTTACTGCACCAGATGGAAAAAGCATCAGCCTTTGCTGACAGTATTCAGCACCAGTTATTTTTCCGTTCTTTATTTGATCTACTCGAAATCTTTGAGCAAATACAACTAAAGAGTGAACTGGCAAAAGATATCGAAAAACAGCGTCTCACTTACCGTAGTTGGCTGAATGTCGACGGTGTTGATCAAAACATGCTGACAACACTGCTGAATGAAGTTGATGAAGTACACCGCAATCTCATGAGTGCAGACCGTTTTGGTCAGTCTCTAAAGGAAGATCGCTTCCTGTCGGCTATTCGACAGCGTTTTAACCTTCCTGGTGGCTCATGCTGCTTTGACCTTCCTGCATTACATTACTGGCTACATTTATCGTTAGAGAAAAAGACTCAAGATGCTAATAAGTGGATGAGCACTTTAAAACCACTATTAGACGCGCTTACTCTTTGGCTCAAACTTACTCGTGAAACGGGTTCATTTAAACCACGCATTGCTCAAGCTGGATTCTTCCAAAGTGATGCAGAAGACGCCAACATCCTACGCCTATCGATTCCACTCGAATATGGTGTCTACCCAATGATCTCAGGGCATAAAAATCGTTTTGCGATTAAATTTATCGACTTTAAAACTGGGCAAGCCAGCTCTGAAGAGATACCCTTTGACCTTGCTGTGTGCTGCTGAGTAAATCACTCTTAGCACACAAACCATCATTCATAGGAAATCCAGATGTCGTCCAAAAAGCCTACTGTGGTGAAATGCCCTCAATGCAAACAAGATGTAGTATGGAGCGAGCAAAGCGCTCATCGTCCTTTTTGCAGCAAGAAATGCCAGATGATCGATTTCGGTGAATGGGCAGATGAAGAGAATGCCATTGCTGGCGCACCCGATATGTCTGATTCAGACGGGTGGTCTGAAGAGTATCACTCTTAATTTCATTGTGAATTTGAGGCATAAAAAAGCCCCGAATGTCGGGGCTTTTTTACGTTTCTTAGAATTACTCTTCAGACTCAGAGTTAGCTTCTGTATTTGCGGCATCAATTTCAATGTCCGTCACGCGCTGCAGACCTCTAGGCAGTAAGCCGCCTCGACGACCACGCTCACCTCGGAAGTTCTCAAGATCACTCGGTTTCAGGCCAAGTTTACGCTTTCCAGCATAGAGAGTGACTGAAGCACCACTTGGTAATGCAATCAGGTGAGAGACAAATTCTTCACGAGACTTCGCTTTTGCTGCCGGAATATTGATGATCTTATTACCTTTACCTTTACCTAGCTGTGGTAAATCTTTAATTGGGAACAGCAACATACGCCCCAAGTTAGTAATGGTTAAGATTTCATCACTATCAAGATCACTGATCGCTTGTGGCGTCATGATTTCAGAGTTTTCAGGCAAGGTCACCAAAGCTTTACCGCTGCGGTTCTTAGAAAGAAGATCTGTACCTTTACAGACGAAGCCGTAGCCTGCATCAGAACCCACGAGCCACAGCTGTTCTTCTTCGCCCATGATTACCTGACGAATCGTTGTCCCTTCTGCCACATTCAAACGACCAGTCAGAGGCTCACCCTGACCGCGAGCGGATGGCAAGGTATGTGACTCAAGTGAGTAACTGCGACCGTCGCTGCCAAAGAAGACAGCTTGCTGGTTACTCTTGCCACTCGCTTGAGCTAAGTAAGCATCACCGGCTTTATAGCTTAGGCTGTTACCATCCACATCATGCCCTTTCGCATGACGAATCCAACCTTTTTCAGACAACACCACTGTGATCATTTCACTTGGCATTAGATCGCGTTCAGTCAGAGCTTTTGCTTCTTCACGCTCAACCAATGGCGAGCGGCGATCATCACCGTACTTCTCAGCGTCAGCTTTAATCTCTTTTTTCAGTAGTGTGTTCAGACGACGTTCAGAACCTAGTAACTCTTCAAGTTTCTTGCGCTCTTTCTCTAGTTCGTCTTGCTCACCACGGATCTTCATCTCTTCCAGTTTCGCTAAGTTACGAAGTCTGGTGTCTAGAATCGCATCCGCTTGAATATCAGTAATTCCGAAACGAGCCATCAAAACAGCTTTTGGATCATCTTCCGTACGGATGATTTCAATCACTTCATCAAGGTTTAGGTAAGCAACCAGCAAACCTTCCAAGATGTGCAAGCGAGCCATCACTTTATCAAGACGGAATTGAAGACGACGACGTACGCTAGTACGGCGGAATTCGATCCATTCGTTAAGGATACTTACTAAACCTTTCACCTGAGGACGGTTATCTAGACCAATCATGTTCAGGTTTACGCGGAAGCTTTTCTCTAAATCGGTAGAAGCGAACAGGTGACTCATTAGCAAATCGCAATCCACGCGGTTTGAGCGCGGAACGATAACGATACGAGTCGGGTTTTCGTGGTCAGATTCATCACGTAGGTCATCAACCATAGGTAGTTTCTTCGCACGCATCTGGTTAGCAATTTGCTCCAGAAGTTTTGCTCCAGAAACTTGGTGTGGAAGTGCCGTGATAACAATATCCGAACCTTCTTTGTGCCAAATAGCACGAGCTTTGATACTGCCGCGTCCGGTACGATAAATTTTCTCAAGGTCTTCTTTCGGTGAGATGATTTCCGCTTCAGTTGGATAATCCGGACCTTTCACAAACTGCATTACTTCAGACAGTTCTGAATTCGGTTTATCGATCAGATGGATAGTCGCATCGGCAATTTCACGTACGTTGTGAGGCGGAATATCTGTCGCCATACCAACAGCAATACCCGTCACACCATTGAGCAAAATGTGAGGTAGACGTGCAGGCAACATTTGTGGCTCTTTCATTGTGCCATCAAAGTTTGGTTGCCAATCAACGTTGCCTTGACCAAGCTCACCAAGTAGTACTTCAGCAAACTTCGACAGTTTTGCTTCGGTATAACGCATCGCCGCGAAAGATTTCGGGTCATCTGGCGCACCCCAGTTACCTTGACCGTCAACCAATGGGTAACGGTAAGAGAACGGCTGAGCCATCAATACCATCGCTTCATAACATGCAGAGTCGCCATGAGGGTGGTATTTACCCAACACGTCACCAACCGTACGTGCCGATTTTTTGTATTTTGCCGCAGCGGAAAGACCCAGCTCCGACATTGCATAAATAATGCGTCGTTGAACCGGTTTTAAGCCATCACCAATGTATGGCAAGGCACGGTCCATGATTACGTACATCGAGTAGTTGAGGTAAGCATCTTCCGTAAACTTACGCATTGGAAGCTGTTCAACGCCCTCGAAGTTAATTTCAGTCGTCATTCATTACACCTCAGCCAAATCGCCGTTGCTTTGCAGCCAAGTACGACGGTCATCCGCACGTTTCTTGCCTAGTAGCATGTCCATCATCTCGTCAGTTGCGGTCTCATCATCAATCGTAAGCTGAACTAAACGGCGAGTGTTCGGATCCATAGTCGTTTCACGCAATTGAAGTGGGTTCATCTCACCCAGACCTTTGAATCGCTGAACGTTAATTTTGGCTTTCTTCTGGCTTAGTCGCTCCAAAATACCTTCTTTCTCTGCGTCATCTAACGCATAGAAAACTTCTTTACCACAGTCGATACGGTAGAGAGGTGGCATAGCAACATAGATATGACCTGCTTTGGTCAGTGCTTGGAAGTGCTTAGTAAACAGAGCACAAAGCAGAGTCGCGATATGAAGACCATCCGAGTCAGCATCGGCAAGGATACAGATTTTGCCATAACGCAGTCCGCTTAAGTCATCACTATCTGGGTCGATACCCAACGCCACAGAGATATCGTGAACTTCTTGAGAAGCCAGAACTTGGTCAGCGGATACTTCCCAAGTATTTAGAATTTTACCGCGCAGAGGCATAACAGCTTGAAATTCGCGGTCACGAGCTTGTTTCGCACTGCCACCCGCAGAATCCCCTTCCACGAAGAAAATTTCTGTACGGCTAAGATCTTGTACTGAACAATCAGTCAACTTACCTGGCAGCGCAGGGCCAGACGCGACTTTCTTACGTACGACTTTTTTGCTCGCACGCATACGGCTGTGAGCATTCGCAATACAGACTTCCGCTAATTGTTCTGCAAGCTGTGGCTTTTCATTCAGCCACAAGCTGAACGAATCTTTAACTACACCAGAAACGAAAGCGGCTGTTTGGCGAGATGAAAGACGCTCTTTAGTTTGACCAGCAAATTGTGGATCTTGCATCTTCACCGAAAGAACATAAGCACAGCGGTCGAATACGTCTTCACCCGTTAGCTTAACGCCACGAGGGAGCAAGTTGCGGAATTCACAGAACTCACGCATTGCATCCAGTAAACCCTGACGCAAACCGTTAACGTGTGTACCACCTTGCGCTGTCGGAATTAAGTTAACGTAACTCTCCGTAATGAGCTCACCACCTTCAGGAAGCCAAATAACGGCCCAAGTCGCAGCTTCTGTCTCAGCCTTAAATTCACCTGTGAATGGGTCTTCAGGCAGAACAACAGAATCTTTTACACCTTCGGTGAGATAGTCTTTTAAACCATCTTCATACAGCCAGCGGTACTCTTTATCATTCACCTTATCGGTAAATGTAATTTCTAGCCCCGGACACAGAACTGCTTTCGCTCGCAAGTTATTGACTAAGCGTGATACGGAGAAATTAGGATAATCAAAATAAGAGGTATCAGGCCAGAAATGAACGCTGGTACCGCGGTTACGACGACCGCAGGTTCCTGTCACGGTAAGATCAGAAACTTTGTTACCGTGTTCGAAAGCAATTTCATACACTTGACCATCACGACGCACTGCTACTTCAACGCGTTTTGAAAGTGCGTTAACAACCGAGATACCTACACCGTGCAGACCGCCTGAGAATTGGTAGTTTTTATTTGAGAACTTACCACCAGCGTGAAGCTTACAGAAGATAAGCTCTACGCCAGAAATTTTTTCTTCTGGGTGAATATCTACAGGCATACCTCGACCATCATCAATCACTTCTAGAGACTGATCGGCATGAAGGATCACCTGAACCTTTGTGGCATGTCCGGCCAACGCTTCATCGACACTGTTGTCGATAACCTCTTGCCCAAGGTGGTTTGGGCGCGTTGTATCCGTGTACATCCCAGGCCTGCGACGCACTGGTTCTAAGCCATTAAGGACTTCAATGGCTCCAGCATTATATTGTTCTGTCATAATATGTAATGCTTTTATCGATAAATAATTGGTAACTTTACATCTCGTTTATTAACGCTTTATTTTTCTAACAATAAGCCAAGAATTAACGTGTTTTTTAACACTTAAACGAGAAAAGTCTAAGAGGAACATAGTCTGGAAGAGAAGGACTGATGTCAAGTGACATCAGTTAGCGACAAGCAAAATTATGACTCTAACCTCAATGAAAAGGTTATAAGTCTAAGAATTCGATGATTTGAGCAGGATAACGTTCAAAATCAATAAAACTGTGGTCACCGCCTTCTTCTACCGTCTGTTTGGAGTCTGCGTACTTTTCAACAGCTTGGCGGTAATCCAGTACTTCATCTTTAGTTTGTTGAAGTAGCCAAAAATCTTGTGGAGATTTCAAAACAGGCACGTCCAACTCTTTCAACTCTTGAATGTGGGACTCATTCAATACATAGCGTTCTTTAGTATAGGGATTCTCTTGTTGACCAAGAAAACCAGCAAGAAGCTCGTATGGTTTAACCGCGGGATTAACCAACACAGCAGGAAATCCAAACTGAGCGTTCAACCAAGTTGAAAGGTAGCCACCTAACGAACTTCCGACTAGTCCAATCTGGTAATCATTCTTGTATTGATTGACAACATCAAGAAGATGCTCTGCAGCTTGAGCTGGAAAGCTAGGTAATTTAGGGACTATCACGGTTATGTCAGGACGATGGAGCTTGCAGTATTCACTCATAACTTGCGCCTTATGAGATAAGGGCGAGCTGTTAAAGCCGTGAATATAAAGAAGTAAAGTTGGACGTTTTGACATATCAGTAACCGCTAGCTTCAAAATCAGGCTGAAACACACCATTAGGTAAGCGTTTTACTGTGCTCATGACAGTGCCATCTGAACATAATTCAAGCTCGCGCCAACCCGGTGACGTTTTATCAAGCGCAAATTCGTTCGAGTTTGGCTTAAATTGTACGCAAGTCGATGGTGTCGCCATCACTCTCACGCCTAAATGTTCTCTGTCCATATTCTGATGCACGTGACCACATAAGACAGCTTTTACATTGTTGTGACGTTTAACTACATCCCAAAACGATTCGCTATCTTTCAATGTATGTTGATCAAGCCATGCACTACCGACGAGTAAAGGATGGTGATGCAGAAGAACCAGTGTGTATCTTTCAGGATACTCAGAAAGCTTCTCTTCTAATAGAGCCAACTGATGATCGCTTAAACGTCCATGAGGCACACCGACGACTTGCGAATCCAATAGAACCATTTGCCAATGGTCTCCAAGCAATACGTGCTCAGAAGTACGAATCTGTGGCGACGGCAATACCACACCCATATTTGGTTTATAGTCGTGATTTCCAGGCAGCCAAAAACAGTCTTTCTTCAGTGATTGGATACCATCAGAAAAACGTTGATACGATTGAGCGCTATGGTCTTGAGAAATATCGCCCGTTGCGAGAATGGCGTCATACTGTACTTGCTTTGCACAGATCTCTTTAACCACCGCACGAAAGCTGTCAGCAGTATTCACACTGAGCAAACAACCATCATCAGGCGCAAATAAATGTGTATCCGTTATCTGTACAAGCTTTATGCTGTCTGGATTGTCTATACTGGGCGACACGTTCAAATTCGATAAACCTAACTATTATGGATGACTAAAATTAATCGGCTGACGGCTAATACCGTGCTTCAAACAG
Source organism: Vibrio sp. HM8-C (assembly GCF_058630515.1). Classification (NCBI taxonomy): domain Bacteria; kingdom Pseudomonadati; phylum Pseudomonadota; class Gammaproteobacteria; order Vibrionales; family Vibrionaceae; genus Vibrio; species Vibrio sp. HM8-C. Next base: position 64,748 of record NZ_JBMMKS010000016.1, on the reverse strand, counting down.
AAGGTGAGCCAGTCACCTAAAAAGCGATTAATTTGTGCCTTTTCGTCTTTTTGTACCATTTTCTCATTTGGATAGTCATGACGAGCTTTTATCCTGCTGAGATGATCACTGGTGTGCACTTCTGCTACGCGAGCATCGTGGTACAGCCTGACAGACATGGTTGGTAATGGAAACACTGAAATATCATCACTTTGACAGATCTCCACCAAAGTTGTGTACTTTGTGACTTCTAGCACTTGAAGTTGGTAGGTCATTTGAGCAGCTTGGTAACAGCGTAAGTCATTGACACTTGGTTGCGTAGGCAGCAAAGCGTTTAACTTAGCGTAGTTTGTCTCATAAACTCGCATCAGCTCTTTTAGATCTACGTGATACGGTTTCTTCACCATTACTTCAGCCATTGAGTTCTCAAATTCTCGTAATTCAGTTCTAACCACTGTAGCGCAATAATAGAAGCACCATTTTCAATGACACCTTCTTTTACCAACTGATAAGCCTGTTGACGGCTCATCACATGTACTTTGATATCCTCACCTTCATAGTCTAAACCATGAATTCCTTTAGCTTGGGAGGAATCGACCTCACCGACGTAAACGTCTAATTTTTCAGAACATCCACCAGCCGAAGGGTAATAAGAAGTCACTGTTTCAATTCGGCCGATTTCAACACCAGCTTCCTCGACCGCCTCTCTTCTCACCACTTCAATAGCACTTTCGTCTCGATCGATGATGCCAGCAACAATTTCTAATTGCCAAGGTCGCTTTTGTTCGAGCGTTCCCACTCGGATCTGTTCAATGATAACCACTTGATCTCGAACAACATCGTAGGGCAGCAAAGCAGCAGCATGACCGCGTTCGAACAGCTCGCGCTCAATAGGTTCACTCCATCCGCCTTGAAAAAGCTTATGTTTGAAGCGATATTTCACCATACGGAAAAAACCTTGAAATAGTGTCTCTTTTGAGACGATTTCAATATCCTGTGACGTAAACTCACTTAATGGTTTATCAGTTTGTGACATTCGAGATCTCCCCCTATAAATAAAGGGCGGTTAAATACAGTAGTTTACTCGCGGTAATAGGTGACTTCCAAGGACATTGCTCAACTTTTTATATAAAAATTATATATATTTTTAAATGAAATAAAATTTATATTGCACACATGGATAGTTAAGTGTAAAAAAGTGCAAAGTTTCGAGTAAATTACAACCGAATTGGGTAAACTCTCGAAAAGCCCTCTCACTTCATAATAGGCAGGAATAGGACCAATGAAAAAACTGCTTCCAGTATTTATTAGCGTAGCTCTTGGCAGCTTTAGTGCTGCAGTATCGGCTGACGATCTTGCTCAGATTTACGATCAGGCGAAAGAAAACGACCCTCAATTACTGAGCGCAGCGGCACAGCGTGATGCAGCTTTTGAAGCAGTAACTTCAAGTCGTAGTAGCTTACTACCACAAATTAACTTAACTGCGGGTTACAACATTAACAGCAGTGACTATGACAAACGTGAAAGTGACAAACTCACTGCGGGCATCAGTTTCTCACAAGAACTATACAACCGCTCTAGCTGGGTAACACTCGATACTGCAGAGAAACAAGCTCGACAAGCAGATGCACAATATGCGGTAGTTCAACAATCTTTGATTCTGCGTACAGCTCAAGCATATTTCTCAGTACTGAGTGCACAAGACAGCCTAGAATTTGTTCGTGCAGAAAAAGCAGCCGTTGGTCGTCAACTAGAACAAACTAAACAACGTTTTGAAGTGGGTCTATCAGCAATTACTGACGTTCATGACGCTCAAGCTCAATACGATAGCGTATTGGCAGATGAAGTTTTAGCTGAAAACACATTGATCAACAGCTATGAATCTTTGCGTGAAATCACAGGTCAAGATCATAAAGATTTAAGTATTTTAGATACTGATCGTTTCTCTGCTAGCCCTTCAGCAACGTCTATGGACGCTTTGGTTGAAGAAGCGCAACAAAAGAACTTGTCTCTACTTTCTTCTCGTATTGCTCAAGATGTAGCGAAAGACAATATTTCTCTAGCAAGTTCAGGACACCTACCATCTCTAACTCTAGATGGCGGTTACGCATACGGTAAAGAGAACAACGAAGATTCAAGCTCTTACCTTGGCGAAGCGTACAACGATCTAAGTATTGGTATTAACCTTTCTGTTCCACTTTACACAGGTGGCAACGTTAGTTCGAAAACTAAACAAGCTGAGTTTGCTTATGTAGCGGCAAGCCAAGACTTAGAAGCGTCTTACCGCAGCGTAATCAAAGCTGTTCGTGCAAATAACAACAACATCAATGCCTCAATTGGTGCGTTACGTGCGTATGAACAATCAGTGATTTCTGCAAAATCAGCGCTAGAAGCAACAGAAGCAGGTTTCGATGTTGGTACACGTACTATTGTTGACGTACTTGATTCAACTCGTAGCTTGTACAACGCGAACAAAAACCTATCTACAGCTCGTTACGAATACATTCTGAGCGTGTTGCAACTTCGCCAAGCAGTGGGTTCTCTTTCTGAACAAGATATTCTTGATATCAACAGCGGTTTAAAAGCAGCGAAATCAACAAAAACTAAAGCGTCTTCGTAAGAAGCTCTTTTACTGATATAAAAAAACGCCAGCATGCTGGCGTTTTTTCTTTCTGAAAACTTCTATTCGCTGCTAAGAGTGTTTATCCTCTGCCGCCTTTGATAGCTTCAATGATTTCTGTAGTCGAACAACCATCTTCAAAGTTAAGCACTTTGACTTCACCACCTGCAGCAATCACTTCTTTACCACCAGCAATATCTTCTGGTTTGTAGTCGCCACCTTTCACTAGCAAGTCTGGTAATACTTCAGAAATCAGACGTTGAGGAGTGTCTTCACTAAATGGAACAACCCAATCCACAGCGCCAAGACCAGCCAATACTGCCATACGACGATCAGTTGGGTTTACTGGACGACCTGGGCCTTTCAAGCGTTTTACTGACTCATCAGTATTCACTGCAACGATTAGACGGTCACCTAACTCACCCGCATGATTCAAATAAGAAACATGACCTGCGTGTAGAATGTCGAAACAACCGTTGGTCATCACCACTTTTTCGCCACGTGCTTGTGCTTTACGCACCGCTTCAATCAGTGCGTTTTCGCTGATCACGCCATAGTCTGTGTCTTTGCTACCATGAATAGCTTCAGCAAGTTCAATAGTTGAGACAGTTGAAGTTCCCAGTTTACCGACCACAACGCCAGCGGCGGCGTTTGCTAGCGCACAAGCTTCATCTAAAGGCTTACCAGCAGCAACTGAAGATGCGAGTACAGAAATAACCGTATCACCGGCACCCGTTACGTCATACACCTCTTTAGCTTGAGTTGGCAGATGGAAAGGTTCCATGCCACGACGCAGTAGAGTCATACCGTGTTCGCTACGAGTAACTAGCAACGCATCAAGGTCAAACTTTTCAATCAGACCAAAACCCTTTTCAACCAAGTCTTGATCCGATTTCACTTTACCTACGACGCATTCAAATTCAGACAGGTTTGGAGTCAACAAAGTTGCACCACGGTAACGTTCAAAATCTGAACCTTTAGGGTCAATGAACACCGGAACATTTGCTGCGCGTGCTTTTTGAATGAACTGCTGAACATGCTCAAGTGCACCTTTAGCATAATCCGACAAAATGACCGCTTGCACGTTAGGCAACGCTTTTTCCATACGAGATAGAATCAATTCTGGATCAGTATTCTCAAACTTATCTTCAAAATCCAAACGGATAAGTTGCTGACCACGACTTAAAACACGAAGTTTGGTAATCGTTGGGTAATTTGGCAAAGCAACAAAGTCACAGGTCACTTTCAGTGATGTTAGTTTTTCACTCAGAACCTGAGCTGGCTCATCAATCCCAGTTAAACCAACGATATGCGCGTGACCACCCAGTGAAGCAATGTTCATCGCCACGTTTGCAGCACCACCTGGACGCTCTTCGTTGTGCTCTACTTTTACTACCGGTACAGGGGCTTCTGGTGAGATGCGACCAGTAGGGCCATGCCAGTATCTATCAAGCATGACGTCGCCGATAATTAACACCCCTGCATCACTATAGTCAGGTAGGATTGGTTTCATTATGGATCTCCAATAACTGTTTCTGGCCGGAGTTTATCACAGCCCTATAAGCGGCTAAAGCTATCTAATATCAGATATTGATGATTAACCTAGCCACTGATTCCAAACATGTTTTACAACTTCACGCTCGTTCACGAATTTACTTTCGTCAACATCAGCGTCTTGATTCACTAAATTGCGATGATGAATTTGGTCACGCATCGCTGTGTAAGCGTGGGTTAATGCCATCGCCTGCTCTTCTTCGAGTACACCTTGAATCAACAGCGATTCAAAGATGCGCACGTTATCAGACCAACGAGTTAACTTCGGTTGTTCATGGCTAAAACGTAAGACCAAGTACTGAGCCAAGAATTCAATGTCCGTAATTCCGCCTTCGTCTTGTTTGATCATAAAACGACCTGGCTTCTTACCTCCGAGGTGATCGCGCATTTTGATTCGCATATCCACCACCTCTTGCTTGAGTTTTTCTTCTTCCCTAGGCAAAGCCAAAATGTCATGACGAATTTTAGCAAAGGCTTCTTGCAAAGGCGCATCGCCAAAGATCATGCGAGCCCTTACTAACGCTTGGTGCTCCCAAGTCCATGCATCTTGGCGTTGGTAATCTTCAAACGCTTCTGTTGGACTCACGAGAAGCCCTGAAGCTCCAGATGGTCTCAAACGAGTGTCAACCTCGTATAGTATTCCAGAAGCCGTTCTCACTGAGAATATATGAACGATGCGTTGTGCTAAACGAAGATAAAACTGACGACCATCTATCTCTTTGACACCATCAGTGTAGGCGCTAACTGGACAGTCATGCATAAAAACAATATCGAGATCAGAGTTATAGCCAAGTTCCCAGCCGCCAACTTTGCCATAACCAATCACAGCAAAGCCCTTTCCTTCACGATCTTTTAAGTGAGTCGGTTCACCATATTTCGCGCTAACTTGCAGCCAAGCTTGATTGACTACAGCTTCTACAATTGCCTCAGCTAGGTAAGTCAAATGATCACTCACTTTCATCACAGGCAAAACATCCGCAATATCAGCGGCTGCAATTTTCAGAATACAAATTTGCTTAAACTGACGCAGCGCTTCCATCTGCTGTTCCATATCATCTTCGGGAATGCGTGCAAGGAAATCTCTCAGCTCCGTTTTATAACTTTCCAGAGGTATCGGATTATAGAGATGCTGAGGGTCAATCAACTCATCGAGCAGTATTGGATGACGAGCAAGTTGCTCAGAAATCATCGAACTGGCGGTACAGAGCCTAACCAATTGCACTAATGCGGCAGGGTGCTCATCAAGCAGTTCCAAATAGGTAGTACGGGTAGCAATACTATGCAGTAATGAGAGCACTCTCGATAAACCAAACTTGGCATCGGGATGATCAAATATCGCTTGATACACTTTTGGCATCAAGCGATTAAGCACTTCTCTACCACGAGGGCCAATGGTGCGCTTTGCTAAGTCATCTTTAAAGCCGATAATCGTATCCGCAATCTCCGTCGCATCTTGCATAGCCAGTTCATTTGTAACAATGCTTTCTATCAACTCTCTGTTGTGGCTCATATCCCACAGCTCATGGAAATGTGCAGCAAGCGTGCTTTCGTCTTGCTCATCTTCTTCGCCAATCAAAGCCGCAAACACAGCATGGACGTTAGCCATCTGCTGCTTCACTTGCTCATCCAGTTGGTGCCAAGACTCAAAACCCATAGCAAAGGCTAATCTCAATTGATCATCCGCTTTGTCTGGCAGTGTTTGAGTTTGCTTATCAGCTAAGGCTTGAAGGATATTTTCAAGGCGACGCAAAAAGTAATATGCCTCTCTTAACTGCTCGACTTCTTTTTTCTCTAACAGTTGTAATTCATCAATCGCATCAAGCGTTTCAAGTAACCCGCGATGGCGTAAGCTAGGCTCGCGTCCGCCACGAATCAGCTGGAATACTTGGGCAATGAACTCAATTTCTCGAATTCCACCCGCTCCTAATTTGATGTTGTTACTGAGCCCGCGACGACGCACTTCACTGCTGATCATCGACTTCATTCTGCGCAGTGACTGAATTGCACTGAAATCGATATAACGACGGAAAACAAATGGACGCAGCATCTGGCGAAGCTCTTGGTATTGCGAGTACATTTCTCGTCCCATCACTCGAGCTTTGACCATCGCATAGCGTTCCCAGTCTCTTCCCTGCTCCTGATAGTAATCTTCAAGAGCTGCATAACTCATTACCAGAGGGCCACTTTCCCCAAAAGGACGTAGTCTCATGTCAACGCGATAGCAGAAGCCATCGAAAGTTTGCTGATCGAGCATCTTTATGATGCGCTGACCTAGACGAGTAAAAAACTGAGCGTTAGAAATACTGCGACGATGCCCCTGAGTCTCACCGTTTTCGGGATAAGTAAAAATCAGATCAATGTCGGAAGAGAAATTGAGTTCACCGCCACCTAGCTTACCCATGCCCATAATCAGCATCGGCTGAGCTTCACCCTGTGTATTGCAAGGTGTCCCCCACTCTTGGCAGCACGCTTTGTATTGCCATTGGTAGGTTTCAAAAATCAGTGCTTCCGCCAGTTGAGACAAGTGTTCAAGGCTTTCATCTAGTGACCAAGTATTGATAAAATCGCGCCATGCGATATAGACCATTTCTCGGTTACGGAACTGACGCAAAATACGTAAACCACTCGTTTCATCACTACAAGCTGAAAGCTGCTCAAACAGACGTTCTCGGTAATATTCACAGCGAGATTTATCATTGAGCATATCGGGTAGCGTGCGACATAACGTTTCATCACGCATCAATGTTTCAAAGACAAACTTACTCAGCCCAATAACAGTTTTGAGCTGAGCCTGCTGCTCACTTCCCCAATCAGCAATCATTGACTGTTGTTCTAACAAGTGGCCGAACTGTTGAGTTGCATAATCTTCAAGCGGAGATGGCAATGGCATGATGTGTCCTTGTTGATGCTGAAAACCCGAAAAAGGTTTCATAACTATACCCAAACTGATTGAAGGGTATATCAAATTCAGTGTAATAAAAAACGCCCACAATCGAATTGTGGGCGCTTATTCATGACTTAATCGCGTAGAGAATGATTAAACTTTAAATTCAGTGATTTTGCTGTCTAGTTCTTGAGCATTCGCTTGCATCACTTCTGAAGTTTCAAGCAGTTCTGTCACTACCGTCACAGACGCTTCAACGAGCTCTCTTACGTTAGTTAAGTTCTGATTCATCTCTTCAGCGACACTGCTTTGCTGACCTGCTGCGGTAGCAATTTGGAAGTTCATATCATTAATTTGTTGAACCTGCGCTACGATGCCATCAAGCTCAGAACCCGCATTTGTCACAAGTTCTACGCCTTCTGCCACTTCTACCACACTCTTTTCCATCAGCTCTACTGCTGAGTTTGCACTGTTTTGAAGCTGAGAGATCATCTCTTGAATTTCTACGGTCGCTTTCTGAGTGCGCTGAGCCAGATTACGAACTTCATCGGCAACTACAGCAAAGCCACGTCCAGCCTCACCTGCACGCGCAGCTTCAATCGCTGCGTTCAAAGCTAGCAAGTTGGTTTGTTCTGAAATACTTTGAATTGTACCGACAACGCTACTGATTGATTCAACGCGTTCTTCAACTTGGTTAACTGCTTGAGCGGATTTAGAGATATCTTTCGATAGCTCACTCATCTTGCCAACCGTGCTTTTCACAAATCGTTGCCCAGTCTGTGCTTGTTTAGATGCATTTTCTGTCAAAGAAGAAGCACTTTGAGCGTGCCCAGCAACAGTTTGTACTGTCGATGACATTTCACTCATTGCTGTCGCAAGCTGATCAATTTCATTAAATTCTTCTTGAGCGGATTCTTTGGTTTCAGACATGCTGAGGGTCATGATTTCCGTCATCGCGGTAAGCTCTTGAGAGGCATCCACTTGAGCAAGAATCAATTCTTTCAATTGAAGACGAGTTTTTTCTAGCTCACGAGCAACATCACCGTACTCATCTTTACATTCCATATCGATTACAGAAGATAAATCACGACGAGCCATCTGTTTGATCGATTCACTAAGATATTGTGTTTGGCGCAACATGATTCGAGCAGCGAAAAGCAGCAACACAACAAAGACAAGGATCAACAAACCTGTTTGCCAAATCACCTGCACGATGTAGTCGTCATAATGTTGTTGAGCGACTTCTGCATTTTGGGTTGCTGCAAAAAGAGCGTTATAAAAGGTGTGAGCATCCCAAAGCTGCTTACCGATGATCAGTAACGTACTGAACACCATCAGCATTACCATCTTAGGAACAAGGCGAACATTCGTAATTACTCGTTCCCATGGCTTAAATGCCATTGTTGTCATTGTCATGCCTCCACAATGTTTTATATATTGAGAAATGTCTTATATTGAAAAAATCACTTATTTATCACTAAAACAGTGAACAAATCTTCACGCACTTTGAATTATTTCGAGCCTCGTATGAAAAACGATAGTATCAAAGATGAAACAAAACCTATGGGATTGTTGTCACTCATTTTGTCTTTCTTAGCTCTATTTGTGATCTCCGGCTTACTATTTTTTCCAATAGAGCCAGAAATGCGCCACTTACTTATCGGCCTAGACTTTCTTATATGTAGTATTTTCATCCTACAACTTTGCGTAGATTTGATCCGATCCGCAGATCGGGTGAAATTTATGAAAACCCACTGGATCGATTTTCTCGCCAGTATTCCGATGATTGAGCCTTTGCGATACGCACGGATCTTCCAAATTCTTCGCATAATTTTAGTTGTTCGTTCAGGAAGAGCCATCTTGAAACAGTTATTGGCAAATAAAAGAGAAACCACTATTGCCTCTATTTTGCTATTGCTGGTATTGATGATGACGTTAGGCTCTAGCTTTATGCTGTTTGTCGAATCAAAAGATCCTCATGCCAATATTCAATCTGGTGGCGATGCTTTGTGGTGGGCGTTGGTGACTATTTCGACGGTAGGATACGGGGATCATTTCCCAGTGACCACTGCGGGAAGATTGATCGCAACCGCTATGATCCTGTGTGGGGTTGGTATATTCGGTATGATCTCTGGATTGATCACCTCATTGCTTACTTCCCCTGACAAAAAGCAATTATTGCATGCACAAAGAGATCAAGAGCTGCTGCATCAGATAGTGCTTCAACAAAATGAGATATTGCGTCGGGTTGGAAAACTCGAGCACAAGTTAGACGATTCGCAACACTCTAAATTGACGAAGTAAAAAAAAGGGATACCTAAAGGTATCCCTGATTCACTGTCCAGTGTGCGATTAGTCTCGCCAATACGGATGCGCTTCAACACCAATGATTCGTGTCTGTTCCATCGCATGTAGAATCGAGTTTTCTTGGCGGATCAGCCAGCGTTGCAACTGTTCTTTCTCTTCCCCTTCCAACTTATCAACAAAAGGCTCAAGCGTTCTCAAGGTTAATAAGTCATCAATACCGTGCAATAAATCTGCCCAAGGCATACGGAATGAATTGCGCTCCTCAGCGTCATACAGACTTGCTAAACCGATTCCGGTATAGAGATTTCGCATTAATCGATATTGCTGATCAATGTACTCTTGGCTCGATAAATGACTCTCAGGAGGGAAAGACTCCATCAGCTCTGCCCATGTTCTGTCTAGTTGCTTTGCCGAGAAACGAAGAATATTGGTTGCCATTTTCTCACGAGCTTTCTCATCGAGAAACGGCTGCCATCCACGAGTTAAAATCCAACGGCTCAAATCCAGCAGCAGACCTGTGTAGCGTGCAGAGTTCAGTAAACGTAAGTTCTCTTCTCTCTGCGGCAAAGCATCTTGCTGCTCTTTCAAACCTGAGATTAGAAACTTACGAGCATCTAGCTTGCGTAGTGCATACCCTTTATCTTCAAGCAGATCCTCAAGGTAATCGTAAGTTTTCAGCCAGCTTAGCTCTTCTTCAAGCCACTTCAATTCTTGGCGCAAAATAGCGCTGGCTCTACGAGGAACCACTCCGCCATAAATGCTAAGAATTTGGCGAATCAAACGAATGCTGTTACTGATTTCATGAAGAGCCGGAATCGAATCACGTTCAGTATAAATTTGTTCATGGTAATGCCAGTGAGACAAAGCATGCTCAAGCGAATTAATCAGACAGTACTCAACGCTGTCTTGGCTGCTAGTGTTAACCAAACTCAGTGGTTTAACTTCATCACCAGGGTAATCAGCCGCTAGACGATAGCCTCTAGCCGCCTTACTCAAATTACCTAAACGCATACCGCCGTTATCACAGAACTGGCGAGCTAAGGTAAACAAAGCATCGGTTTGACCTGATTTCAGTTCTAATTCCACTTCGCAAATGGGGTACTCTTTTTCCCCAGCAATGACTAAACCTTGGTCAAAAGCAACTTCAACCTGACTGCCATCTGGCATACCAATAAGCCACTGTTCACGAGTAAAATTGGTTGAGAAAAGAGCGTTAAGCTCAGATTGCAGAACGTCAACCTCTTTGCCTTGAGGCCAAATATCAGCAGGGTGAAGTGATAATTTAGGTTCATTGCTTTGGTGTTCAGCATTGAATTCTGGTCTTTGATGTAAGCCTGCAACTACGCGCCCTGCGGTCTTTACTGTTTGAACATACACATCATCGAAGCGGCGAATTCTTAACCCAATATCGTGTTGACGTAACCAATTATCAGGAGTATCAAAATACGTATTACCTAACTCACGACAACTGTGCTGAAGTACTTTGGTATCAGAAATTTTTTGGCGTAAAACCTCGGAAAATTCTGGTGAAACAAAAAACTTCAGTTCTATCTCGGTTTCCATACTTAACCCTTTCAAAGCAGATACCGAAAGGATATTGCCTAAAACGCAGCGGAGCAAGAGTGAAATATAGAAGGTTTGATGATCTAAAACAGTTTTCATGACACTGTTAATGGGTTAACATGCGCGCCTTTATAGCCATCGCTCAACATTTAGCCATAGAATGGTGTATGTTTTTATAAGGTTATAGTTATTAGGTTGAATGACCATGCCAGTAAATACAATTATGGGGTTATTTGCAAAGTCCCCTATAAAGCCTTTGCAACGACACGTAGTGTGTGTGAATGAATGCTGTTCTCATCTAGTGCCATTCTTTGAAGTATGTGCAACTGGAGATTGGGAAAAAGCAGCTGAGATCCGTGCACAGATTTCTCACCTAGAGAAAGAAGCTGACGTGTTAAAGCGCGAAATTCGCCTTAAACTTCCTCGTGGTTTGTTTATGCCTGTAGACCGTACAGACATGCTCGAACTTCTCACTCAGCAAGATAAACTTGCCAACCTAGCAAAAGACATTTCAGGTCGTGTTGTAGGTCGTCAACTTATCATTCCTGAGCCTCTCCAAGCTGACTTTCTTATTTACGTAAAACGTTGCCTAGATGCAGCGGATCAAGCGCAGAAAGTTATCAACGAGCTAGACGAATTGTTAGAAACTGGTTTCAAAGGCCGTGAAGTAACACTCGTAGCTGAAATGATTCATCAATTGGATGAGATCGAAGACGACACTGATGCTATTCAGGTACGTCTACGTCAAAAGCTAAGAACCCTAGAATCTACGCTAAATCCGATTGACGTTATGTTCTTATACAAGATTTTTGAATGGGTTGGCGGTATCGCTGATCAGGCGCAGCGCGTTGGTGCTCGCCTAGAAGTGATGCTTTCTCGCTCATAAATTTAAAGTTAACCAAATAACTAAGAGCTATTTTACTAAACAGATGTAAGCGTTAAAGAATTTATCGCCAACGGTTTAAATTCGTGCCTAAAACACGAAAAAATAGCTCCGCTTGTTATAAACAACTAGGTATAAAGATGGATATCCTTGCTAACTACGGCACTGTCCTGATTATTGTTGCGGCCATTTTTGGTTTCTTAATGGCTATCGGTATTGGTGCGAACGACGTTGCAAACGCAATGGGAACATCAGTTGGTTCCAAAGCTCTAACCGTTAAACAAGCGATTCTTATCGCGATGGTGTTCGAATTTGCAGGTGCTTATTTAGCCGGCGGTGAAGTAACTGACACAATTCGTCAGGGTGTTATTGACACATCACTGTTCGCAAATCATCCTGACGTTCTTATTTACGGCATGATGTCAGCTCTTCTAGCAGCAGGTACATGGTTACTGCTTGCTTCATACATGGGTTGGCCAGTATCAACGACTCACTCAATCATCGGTGCGATCATCGGTTTCGCATGTGTATCTTTCGGTACAGAAGCGGTGGATTGGAGCTCAGTGAAAGGCATCGTTGGTAGCTGGATTGTTACCCCTCTGATTTCAGGTATTTTTGCCTACTTCATCTTCATTAGTGCTCAACGCCTAATTTTCGATACAGAAAAACCGCTTCTCAACGCTAAGCGCTTTGTTCCAGTGTACATGTTCATCACTACTATGGTGATTGCACTAGTAACCATTAAGAAAGGTCTTAAGCACGTTGGCTTACATCTTTCTAACACAGAAGCTTGGATTTGGTCTGCTGGCGTATCTGCACTTGTGATGGTAGGTGGTTACCTATATATCCAGAAGAAATTCGCTAACCGCGAAGATGACCACAGCTTTTCTGGTGTAGAGAGCATCTTCAGCGTATTGATGGTTATCACAGCTTGTGCAATGGCATTCGCTCACGGTTCAAACGACGTTGCAAACGCGATCGGTCCACTGTCTGCGGTTGTATCAACAATTGAACACATGGGTGAAATCTCAGCGAAAAGCGCGATTGCTTGGTGGATTCTACCTCTAGGTGGCTTCGGTATCGTAGTTGGTCTTGCAACTATGGGCCATAAAGTAATGGCGACGGTTGGTACTGGTATTACAGAATTAACACCTAGCCGTGGTTTCGCAGCTCAGCTAGCAACAGCATCAACAGTAGTATTGGCGTCTGGTACAGGTTTACCAATCTCAACAACACAAACATTAGTGGGTGCGGTTCTGGGTGTTGGTTTCGCTCGCGGCATCGCAGCTCTTAACCTAGGCGTGGTTCGTAACATCGTTGCTTCTTGGATTGTAACGCTGCCAGCAGGTGCTTTACTTGCTGTTGTGTTCTTCTACGCGATTCAAGGTATCTTTGCTTAATTGATTAAGTCAGTACTTTGTTAAGGCGATGTCATTATTGACTCAAACGCACATAAAGGGAGGCTTTGCCTCCCTTCTTTGTTGCACGCGAATAAGAAACTTTTTACTATTTGCCACATGAGTGTAAAGCTTCAATTTATTACTAAGGGATTTACCGTGAAAAAACTTATCTGCATGGTGTTATTTTCCATGTTAGCAAGCCCTGCGTTTGCACAAGACCGCTACATCGCCGATAAGCTGTTTACATATATGCATTCTGGTCCAAGCAACCAATATCGTATTATCGGCAGCATTGACGCAGGTGAGAAAGTACAGCTAGTTTCAACCAATAAAGAAAACGACTACAGCGAAGTTGTCGATTCTCGTGGTCGTAAAGGTTGGGTTGAAAGCCGTTTTGTGACTCGTGAAGTGAGTATGGCAGTACGTCTTCCACAACTTGAGAAAGAACTAGCGCAGGTAAAATCTCAGCTAGCAAATGCACGTCAAAGTGCTGACTCTGAAAAAGCAGGTTTAGTTGAATCTCTAGACGTTCGTAACCAACAAATAGCGCAGCTAGAACAAAACTACGGTGACATCAGCAAACAGCTCACATCGTCTCAAACGGAGATCCGTGAACTACGCGCTAAACTAGATACGCAAAAAGAAGACCTGCTACTGAAATACTTCACTTATGGCGGTGGTGTTGCAGGTATTGGTTTACTACTGGGTCTAATTCTTCCACACATTATTCCACGACGTAAACGCAACCCAGCAGGCTGGGCGTAAGGTCTCACGAAATGGAAAAAGGTCACTCGATAGTGACCTTTTTTATTACTCTGACCATGTATGAAACGAAGTTGAACGCCAACTGAAGACTTAGCCTTGCCAATGATAAAGTGCGGGGATTTCTATCAATTGCTGCTCAATCTGCACCAATGTTGTCTGAGGATTGATTTCCACCAGCTTCACCCCACTCATTAGCTCGTCGCCTTCGTGATACTCAACACCATTCATTTTTATCCAACGCTTACTGACCGAGCTTGCATAAACATGTGTCTGAAAATCCATTGCAGGAAGACGTCCTGAATACTTGTCCGCATTTTGCACCAGAGATTGCGCTTTAGAATTAACACTGCTAGAAGGTGCCTCACTGCTCTTTAACGCAGATTCAACCCTCATCGCCAGAGCAGGAGATAAACCACTGAGATCGAGCTGTTCCAAATCCAGTGACGAACTGTCATTCTCTTTTTGATTCGCTGGTTTAGTTTCTACAACTTTTGCTACAGAAGCAGCATCGAGTTTCTGCGCTTCATCTGAAACGACATACGAAGATTCATTCACATCATTAGAGGTCACATAAGTACTTTTAAGCTCGCCAAACTGTGGGTAAGGTAAATATTCAACCGGAGCCGAAACTTGCTCAACGGCAGCAGGTTGATTCAACACGATCTGGATACTCTCTTGTTGGGACTGATAACTCTGGTAGCTTAGAACCGATACCGTCACCACACTTGGCGCAATCAACATTACCCCATGGTACCAGCGAAACTGCTTTCTCTTTGCTCGGGATAACTCAGCAGGTTGATACCCGGTAGCCACGGTGTTAAATCGGTAGCCTTGGTCTGACGATTTAAGCGCATTGATCACTTGAGACATTACGCTCCTCCTAACAATTTAGATGCATCTAATTTGGGAGCATCTTGCTGCGTAAGCAGCTCTAAACGACGCAATGTCTGTTCACCGGCAATGCCATCAACATACATATTCTGCCAACGTTGGAATAGGGAAACCTTGCGTTTGACGTCTTCATCAAACACTTTCGTTTCTCGCTCCGGTTCACCTAAAGCTTGTGAGAGTTTGCGATCCAAAAGTACGACTTCCTCTCCTTTCATTCCACTCTTTAAAGTTTGCGTGAAGCTAGATTGCCAAGTTAAATGAAACTCTCCTTTCCATAACGGTGAAATCCATTCTTTTGCAATACGGATATGCTCACCATTCACTAACAGCTCTAGATTTTCGCCATCCACCCGATACAGCACTGCATAGCTGAGCTTGTTGGCTACTTCAAGTGTTAGTACTACCGGCATATTTAGCTGAGCAAGTGTCTGCCAGTCGCCATGACTAGGCATGCACTGTAAGAGAGAAAAGGTATCTGACTGACAAAAAGTATCGGTCACAGAAGCTTGATACCCCCAGACGGCATAAAGAGAACGTAATGCAGATGCTAAGTCAGTCGCTTCGACAAGAGTGTTTTCCACCCGCATAGGAAATACCATTTCTTGTTGTGCCGCTTTGGCTTCTGGCAGTGGCCACGCAGATGCAACCTGATTATGTATTAATGGTGGCAGCCAATAAGCGCTAGCCGCTGCTAGAGCAAGCCCAATCAATGAACACGTGACTGCAAGAGAAGGAAATCGAGATACAGCTTTTTCATCAGCATCCTGATACACGGTTGACTGAAAGCTCATCACTTGCTGACTCGCCCATTTCACTCGCTCTAAACTTGGCTCTTTTTCACTAGCCTGAAAAGCGCCTTTCAATGTGTTGTCACACACCAAATTAATCAGTCTTGGGATTCCATGAGTTTGGTGAGCAATCCATTTAGCACATTTGCTTGAGAACAGATTGCCATCACCTCCTGCTTGTTGCAGGCGAAAACGGATGTAGTGAGCCGTTTCATTCTCGTCGAGCGGCAGTAAATGATATCGCCCCGTAATGCGCTGCGCTAACTGACGAAGTTGCGGCAATTGGAGTTTTTGTTGCAGCTCAGGCTGACCTATCAATAGTACTTTCAACAGCTTTCGGCTGTCTGTTTCCAGATTGGTCAACAATCTCAGTTGCTCTAACACATCAGGTGCAAGGTGCTGCGCTTCATCGATAATGAGCAGGATTTGAATACCAGCAGCATGCTTTTCCAACAGGAACTGATAAAGAGCCTGACTGAGCTTTTTAATAGTCGCTTTCTTACCATAGCTGACGGAAAACTCGTCGCAAATCGCTTCCAACAATTCCTGCTCAGAAAAGGTAGGATTCAATATGAATCCAGCTTGGGTATTGGCAGGTAAATTATCCAGAATGGCTTTTGCTACCGTTGTTTTCCCTGTCCCAACTTCGCCAGTCAGCATAGCAAAACCACCACCGTCACCTAATCCATCCTGCAGATGAAAAATGGCCTCTTGGTGGCGTTGGCTAAGATACAAATAGCGAGAGTTCGGAACAATTGAGAAAGGTAACTCAGCAAAACCGAAAAATTGTTGATACATACTCCTGCCTCTATCAAAGTGATTAAGCGCAAAGTATCATTGCCGCAGATGATTATCCAATGACATTCATGATTTTTGAGGCTGTTTAGTGCAAGTTTACTTAGTTGGCGGCGCTGTTCGCGACAAGCTACTCGACATTCCAGTTTACGATAAGGACTGGGTTGTAGTCGGAAGTAGCCCCGATGAAATGCTAAGCCATGGCTTTACTGCTGTTGGCAAAGACTTTCCAGTCTTCCTGCACCCAAAAACCAAGCAAGAATACGCACTTGCCCGCACTGAGCGTAAGTCAGGCTCAGGCTACACTGGTTTTGAATGCCACTTTGCTCCAGATGTCACTTTGGAAGAAGATCTTATCAGACGCGATCTTACGATTAATGCGATGGCACAAGCTGAAGACGGTACTCTGATCGATCCCTATGGTGGACAACGCGATCTGAACGATCGCATTTTGCGCCATGTATCCAACGCGTTTGTTGAAGACCCATTACGCGTGCTTCGCTTAGCTCGCTTTGCAGCCAAGCTGGCTCATCTTGGCTTTACTGTCGCAGAAGAAACCATGGCTCTAATGGCACAAATCGCGAATAGTGGTGAGCTTGAACATTTAACCGCTGAGCGCGTATGGCAGGAGTGGCACAAGTCACTGTCAACGCAAAACCCTGAAGTATTCCTCTCCATTCTTCGTGATTGTGGTGCTTTAAAAGTGGTTCTGCCAGAACTGGATTGCTTGTTCGGCGTTCCTCAACCAGAGAAGTGGCACCCTGAGATTGATACAGGTATTCATACTCTGATGGTCGCGAAGCAAGCGGCTCTGATTTCATCTTCACTACCTGTACGTTTTGCGTCTCAAGTGCATGATTTAGGCAAAGGCATTACTCCTCAATCAGAATGGCCAAGTCATAAGATGCACTGCCATACTGGCGTGAAAATCATAAAAAAACTGTGTGAACGAGTGCGAGTACCTAATGAGTTTAAAGAACTGGCTCTTTTGGTTTGTGAGCAGCACTCAAACGTCCACAGAGCGGCGGAACTTAAAGCCAATACCAAACTTAAGATTCTCAATGCAATGGATGTATGGCGTAAGCCTGAGCGTTTAGAAGAGGTTTTACTTTGCTGCCAAGCAGACCATGCAGGCAGATTGGGGTGTGAAAACAATCCTTACCCACAGAAAGCCATATTTGAAGCCGCCTACCAAGCCGCTCTCACCGTTGAAGTAAAAGATATTATTGCCGATGGTTTTCAAGGCAAAGCAATTCGTGACGAGTTAGAGAAAAGAAGAATCGAAGCGATTGACTCACTTCCTAAATAGTCGAAACAGGGAATAAGTATCGAACACAAACACGCATAAACCCATCCATGGGGCTCCTATTTGCCTTCCATGGCAAATAGGGTTTGCTTATCGAAACCCATTCCCTGCCTTTAATATCCTTAATCTTATTTACTCAAAGATGTTGAGTTTCAAGACAGGTTTGATGGAACAAATTTACAAGGGCATGGATGCCCTTGTCTAAGCGTACAGGGAAGTCTTGAGCGCTTTGTGGAATCAATCCTGCCTTGAATGTCACCTTACTTTTCTTTATGCAAAAAAATACCCCGCCGAAGCGAGGTATTTATAAAGAATTATAAAGTTAAGCTAGTAATTAAGCTTGACCTTTAACTTCTTTAAGACCGTTGAAAGGAGCACGACCAGCTAGAGCTTCTTCGATACGGATAAGTTGGTTGTACTTAGCAACGCGGTCAGAACGGCTCATAGAACCAGTTTTGATTTGACCTGCAGCTGTACCTACCGCTAGGTCAGCGATAGTTGCATCTTCAGTTTCGCCAGAACGGTGAGAGATTACAGCTGTGTAACCTGCGTCTTTAGCCATCTTGATTGCAGCTAGAGTCTCAGTTAGAGAACCGATTTGGTTGAACTTGATAAGGATAGAGTTAGCAATGCCTTTCTCGATACCTTGAGCAAGAATCTTAGTGTTAGTTACGAATAGATCGTCACCAACTAGTTGGATCTTGTCGCCTAGAAGTTTAGTTTGGTGTGCGAAACCATCCCAATCAGACTCGTCTAGACCGTCTTCGATAGAAACGATAGGGAATTTCTCAACTAGACCAGCTAGGTAGTGGTTGAACTCTTCAGAAGAGAAAGTTTTACCTTCGCCTTTCATGTTGTAGATGCCAGCGTCTTTGTCGTAGAACTCAGATGCTGCACAGTCCATAGCTAGAGTGATGTCTTTACCTAGAACGTAGCCAGCAGCCGCAACTGCTTCTGCGATAACTTCTAGCGCTTCAGCGTTAGATTTTAGGTTTGGAGCGAAACCACCTTCGTCACCAACTGCAGTGTTGTAACCTTTAGACTTAAGAACTTTAGCTAGGTTGTGGAATACTTCCGCACCCATACGTACAGCTTCTTTAAGAGTTGCAGCGCCAACTGGTTGAATCATGAATTCTTGGATATCAACGTTGTTATCTGCGTGCTCACCACCGTTGATGATGTTCATCATTGGTAGAGGCATAGAGAATTGACCTGCAGTGCCGTTTAGCTCAGCGATGTGCTCGTATAGAGGCATGCCTTTAGCAGCAGCTGCTGCTTTAGCGTTTGCTAGAGAAACAGCTAGGATTGCGTTAGCACCGAAGTTAGATTTGTTTTCAGTACCATCTAGGTCGATCATGATTTGGTCAACAGCAGCTTGGTCTTTAGCATCTTTACCAACTAGAGCGTCAGCGATTGGACCGTTTACAGCTGCGATTGCTTTAAGAACACCTTTACCTAGGAAACGTGATTTGTCGCCATCGCGTAGCTCAAGAGCTTCACGAGAACCAGTAGATGCGCCAGATGGAGCTGCCGCCATACCAACGAAACCGCCTTCTAGGTGTACTTCAGCTTCTACAGTTGGGTTACCACGTGAGTCGATGATTTCACGACCTAGAACTTTAACGATCTTAGACATTAATGTTTCCTCTCGTTGAATTTAAATGTCAAAACTATAAAGGACAGCTGCACAACTTAAAGCAACTGTCCGTATCCTTGTTACTTCGCAGATTCACCGCGTTGGAACTCACCCGCTGCTTTCACGAAACCAGCAAATAATGGGTGACCATCACGAGGGGTTGATGTGAATTCTGGGTGGAACTGCGCTGCTACAAACCAAGGGTGAGCAGGGTTCTCAATCACTTCAACCAATTTCTTGTCAGCAGATAAGCCTGAAACTTTTAGACCAGCTTTTTCGATCTGCGGACGAAGATTATTGTTTACTTCATAACGGTGACGGTGACGTTCATGGATCGTCGCACTACCGTATAGTTGGTAAGCTTTAGTACCTTTTTCTAGGTGACATAGCTGAGAACCTAGACGCATAGTACCGCCAAGGTCAGAAGTCTCAGTACGCTCTTCAACTTTACCTTCACTATCTACCCATTCAGTAATCAAACCTACCACAGGGTACTTAGTGTTTTTGTTAAATTCTGTTGAATGTGCACCTTCCATACCAGCAACGTTACGAGCGTACTCGATAAGCGCTACTTGCATACCTAAACAGATACCTAGGTATGGAACTTTGTTTTCACGTGCGTATTGAGCAGCCATAATCTTGCCTTCAATACCACGGTCACCAAAGCCACCAGGAACTAAGATTGCGTCAAGACCTTGCAGAACTTCGAAACCACGAGTTTCTACGTCTTGAGAATCTACATATTTAATCGTCACATTCAAACGATTTTTTAGACCAGCATGTTTAAGTGCTTCGTTCACTGATTTGTAAGCGTCTGGTAGTTCAATGTACTTACCAACCATACCGATGGTGACTTCACCCGTTGGATTCGCTTCTTCGTAAATTACTTGTTCCCATTCTGATAGATCAGCTTCAGGCGCATTGATACCGAAACGAGCACAAACCAAATCATCCAAGCCTTGAGATTTGATCAATTGAGGGATCTTGTAGATTGAATCTACGTCCTTCATTGAAATAACTGCTTTCTCAGAAACGTTACAGAAAAGTGCAATCTTCTTACGCTCGTTTGCTGGGATCATACGGTCGCTACGACAAACTAGGATGTCTGGCTGGATACCGATAGATAGCAGTTCTTTTACAGAGTGTTGCGTTGGCTTAGTTTTCACTTCACCTGCTGCTGCAAGGTAAGGAACTAGAGTCAAGTGCATGAACATTGCGTGCTCACGACCTACTTCGATTGCCAACTGACGAATCGCTTCCATAAACGGTAGAGATTCGATATCACCAACTGTGCCACCAACCTCAACGATAGCCACATCGTGACCTTCGGAGCCCGCGATTACGCGGTCTTTGATAGCATTAGTGATGTGCGGGATAACCTGAATAGTTGCACCAAGGTAGTCACCGCGACGCTCTTTACGTAAAACGTCAGCATAAACACGACCTGCAGTAAAGTTATTGCGTTTGGTCATCTTAGTACGAATAAAACGCTCGTAGTGACCAAGGTCTAGGTCAGTTTCTGCGCCGTCTTCCGTAACAAACACTTCACCATGTTGAGTTGGGCTCATAGTGCCTGGGTCAACGTTGATGTAAGGGTCAAGCTTCATCATGGTCACTTTAAGACCGCGAGCTTCTAAAATAGCGGCAAGAGATGCTGCTGCAATACCTTTACCTAGAGAGGATACGACCCCGCCAGTAACAAAAATATAATTTGTCGTCATGTTTAACCTGAAATTGGTTGAATGAGGGAAATGGATTTCTTCTGGACGGGACGAAACTATACCAGAACCCATTTACCGCCACAACGTGAAATCTATCACACTCAGTTTTTAATTTTTTGCTTCAAATCAAATAGCCTCATCGCAGAATGCGATCTAAGCAATTTAATTGGGTTAATTTTGTCCCAAAAGCCCGTATTAAGAACTTATTACTCTAGATCTTTTTCTCGTCTTTTGACGCGATCCCACATGCTATCTAATTCTTGCAACGTAAAGTCAGTTAACGCTTTGTTCTGCTCTCTTACTTGAGATTCAACACCTTGAAACCGCCTTACAAACTTACGGTTGGCTTTAGTAAGAGCAACTTCTGGATCTTTTTTCAGATGGCGGACTAAATTGACGGTAGCAAACAGCAAATCACCGAGCTCTTCCTCGACTTTCTGCTCATCCACCTCAACACTGATCGCTTCTGCTACCACTTCTTCAATTTCTTCATGCACTTTGTCGACAACAGGACCTAACGTAGCCCAATCGAAGCCGTATTTAGCACACTTTTTCTGAATCTTATTCGCTCGTGATAACGCTGGCAGCGATTGTGGTATAGAGTCTAGGATACTTTGCTCGCTTTTGCCTACTTGGGCTTTTTCGAGCAATTTTTCCTTTTCCCAGTTCTCATTTAATTCTGCTTCATCCGCAAATTTTGCATCTGAAAAAACATGGGGATGGCGACGGGTCAGTTTTTCATTCACCGTTTCCACCACGTCACGAAAATCGAACAATCCTTTTTCCTGCGCCATCTGGCTGTAAAAGATCACTTGGAAAAGCAAGTCTCCCAGTTCTTCTTTTAAGTTGGTCCAATCTTGGTTATGAATCGCGTCCACCACTTCGTAGGTTTCTTCGATAGTGTATGGAACAACGCTTTCAAAAGTCTGCTTGTTATCCCAAGGGCAACCAGTTTCCGGATCGCGCAACTTCGCCATGATGGTGACAAGCTGTTCAATTGGATGTGTCATGTTGATTTCCTTATAAAAGAAAAAGGTAAGTGACTAATCACTTACCTTTATTTTCAATCTGTTATCTGTTTTATCCGAGACGTTTAACCAGCATGACGTCTTTCACTTGCTCTAAACGCTTAGAGACACGAGCTAAAGCTTCGATGTTGTTGACTTCAAGTTCGAAGTCCATCGTCACGATTTGGCGCTTGTAATCGCTACGGCTCTTCATCGTAATAACTTTCACCTTCTCATTGGCAAGCAGGCTCGTGATGTCTTTTAGCAGACCCACTCTCTCCATCGCTTCAACGCGCAGAGTTAGGATGTACGAGCCAACAAAGCCCGCTCCCCAAACGGTATCAATGATACGTTCAGGCGCATGGTGGCTCAGCTCTTCCAATTGTTCACAGTCACTTCTGTGCACAGAAATACCGCGTCCTTGAGTGATATAACCTTTAATTTCATCACCCGGAATTGGTTGGCAACAGCGAGCAAGGTGAGTCATCAGGTTATCCACCCCTTCTACCACTACCGCATCTTTATGCGGGCGGTGAGGCGCTGACGATTTCGACTCATCTCCCTTGAGCTTTTCAAGCACAAGTTTGTCTTCTTCTTCAGCGGTCGGTTTGTTCACCAATGCATTGATATGGTTAACAATTTGGTTGATACGTAAATCACCACTACCCACACCAACATACAGCTCATCAGCACTGTTAACGTTAAAACGTTTCAGAGCGTACTGCTCTGCGTCTTTCAGTGTCGCGCCGATTTTCACCAACTCTGTTTCTAAGATTTCACGACCAGCTTCGAGGTTTTTCTCGCGGCTCTGTTTGCGGAACCAAGCGTTGATCTTCGCTCGAGCACGTCCTGAGTGAACAAAGCCTGTAGCAGGGTTTAACCAATCTCGCGAAGGGTTCGGTTCTTTCGCTGTGATGATTTCAACTTGATCACCCATATGAAGTTTGTGAGTGAATGGGACAATACGTCCGCCCACTTTCGCACCAATACAGCGATGCCCCACTTCAGAGTGAATATGGTAAGCAAAATCGAGTGGTGTTGCGCCCATTGGCAAGTCGACAACATCACCGCGCGGTGTGAAGGCATACACACGGTCATCAAACACTTGGCTGCGAAGTTCATCCAACATCTCACCAGAGTCAGACATCTCTTCTTGCCAATCAATCAGTTTACGTAGCCAAGTAATTTTCTCGTCGTAGCCACTACGTCCGCTGCTTGCACCTTCTTTATATTTCCAGTGCGCAGCAACCCCCAGTTCAGACTCTTCATGCATCTGTTTGGTACGGATCTGAATCTCTATGGTTTTGCCTTCAGGCCCAAGAATAACAGTGTGAATAGACTGATAACCATTCGGTTTTGGGTTCGCGACATAGTCATCAAACTCACTCGGAAGATGCTTAAATTGAGTATGCACAACGCCCAGAGCGGCATAACAGTCTTGTAGTTTGTCTGCAATGATACGGACAGCACGTACGTCAAACAGCTCATCAAATGCCAGATTCTTCTTCTGCATTTTGCGCCAAATACTGTAGATGTGCTTAGGACGCCCGCTCACTTCAGCATTGATGTGCGCCGCTTTCATCTCTGCACTCAAATTGTCCACGAAGTCTCGGATGTACTGCTCACGAACAATACGACGTTCAGAAAGCTGTTTCGCGATCTGTTTGTAAGTATCCGGTTGTTGATAGCGGAAAGCGTAATCTTCGATTTCCCACTTGAGCTGACCTATACCTAATCGGTTCGCTAGAGGTGCATAGATATTGGCACACTCTTTTGCTGCCGAGCGACGTACGTCATCCGGCTGATCTTTTACTTCACGAAGATTACAGATTCGCTCAGCGAGTTTAATCACCACGCAACGGAAGTCATCAACCATCGCCAGCAGCATGCGACGTACGTTATCGACTTGTGCTGACGCTTCGCTGCCTTGCATAGTGATGTTGAGTTGACCAATTGCAGCCATCTCCTCAACACCAGCAATTAACTTGATAATCTCTTTACCGTAATGTTCTTCTACTTCCTCGCGATCCACTAAGCCACTGGTCGCAATTGGAAATAGCAACGCTGCCACCAGCGTTGGGCGGTCCATCGATAGAGTGATCAAAATTTCGATCATTTCACGACCGCGCCATAACAACAGTGGACCTCTTGCGTTGCCCACCAAGAAGTCCTCACATTGGTGATACACCTCTGTAAGTTTTGTCGCTGTTTTAGGGTCTTGCCGTAAACTAGAAATCCACTTTTCTAGCTCAAACTGTTCGTCTGGGTTTAAGTGTGCGCTACGTACCGCGACCATCTTTTTATCCTAATTCTTATAATTTGCGAGTCATGAAAGGAAACACCTTTAATGACTCTGGAATACCTATTCTACTTTAATTTTCTAACAGAATGGGTTCAACGAAGTAAGTCCGTTCAATAACCAAATTTTACACTTTTGCTTTTTTGCTTTTTTGCTTTTTTGCTTTTTTGCTTTTTACAAATAGTTATATTTTTACAAATAGCGCCATCGACTCTAAATGGCTGGTATGTGGGAACATATCTAACATACCGAGTTTCTTAAGCTGATATCCCTGCTCTAGTAAGCTTTGACTATCACGAGCAAGCGTAGCAGGGTTACACGAAACATACACAACTTGCTCAGCGCCTAAACTGGAAAGCTGATCCACAATTCCGACCGCGCCAGCTCGAGCAGGGTCTAGCAGAATCTTATTAAACTTTTCTTTTGCCCAGACTTCTTCAGCAAACTCTTGCTCAAGATTCGCCTGATAAAATTCGACATTTTGAATGTTGTTGAACTGCGCATTGCTCTTGGCAATCTCAACCATTTCATCCACACCCTCAATGCCAACCACTTTATCTGCCAGTTTAGCCAATGGCAGGCTGAAGTTGCCCAAGCCGCAGAACAAATCTAACACACGATCGTCTTTTTGAACGTCCAACCACTCAAGAGCTTGCTCAACCATTTCCTGGTTAACTTGCTGGTTTACCTGAATAAAGTTGTTTGGTAGAAACGGAATCGTTACCCCAACTTCCTGATAATAAGCTTGTTCGCCCATTACCTTATTCAGTTGATTAGCGTCAGGCACAACATAAAGAGTTAACTGATGTTTTTGAGAGAAATCTTTTAACGCAGCAACATCTTTATCGGCTAGCGGCGTCAAATGGCGCAGAACCAACACCGAAGTATTGTCACCTTTAACCAGTTCAACATGACCCAGTTGATCCGGCTTTTTAAATCCACTCAGCAGTGCTTTTAATTCTGGTAGCAGCGCATTTAAAGTAGGCTCCAACACAGCACAATCCGTTACCGTGACGATATCTTTGCTCTGCTTACGACGGAATCCAAACTGCAACTGTTGATTCTTCTTGTCCCACATCATACTGATACGAGCACGGCGGCGGTAACCTTTCTCAGAACAAGCAACAGGAGCAGAAAGTGCAAGCTCCTGCCCAGTAAACTTGGTCATCAACTGGCTCAACGCTTGTTGTTTATGCTCGATCTGAGCTTCGCGAGCAAGATGTTGCAAATCACAGCCGCCACATTGCGAATAGTGAGGACAGAAAGGCACAGTACGCTGCTGACTTGGCTTGAGTACTTTAATTAACTTAGCACGTGCAAATTTGCTTTTGCTTTCGGTCAGTTGAATTAAAACTTCTTCATTTGCCAATGCGCCATCGATAAAGACGGGTTTGTTATCAAGATAGGCAATGCCGGCGCCTAAATGATCGAGCTTTTGAACGCTCACTGCTTGATGTTTTGTATCTAAAGCGCTGCGCTTTTTCGGTTGGAAGAAACGTGCCATGTTCTGTGCCTAATGTATTTGTTTTTGCCCCAGCGTCACTATTCTGCTTGGGGAGCATTGTCGAAGCTAAGGTTCTTGAATTAAGCTAACCATAATTTGAATAGCTGGCTAGCTGCAAAGTCGGCTATTTTCCCATATCCACACCATGATGTTTAGACAATAATGACCAGATACGGCTTACGCGCACGTGTAATTACACTCACTTTGGCTCCAACATTGATTATCGGGCTACTTTTGAGTGCGTTATTCTCATTCAACCGTTATCACGATTTAGAGACACAAGTGCTCAACTCGGGTGCAAGTATTATCGAACCGCTAGCAATTGCCAGTGAAGACGCGCTAAAAAATCAAAGTCGAGAGTCGGTAAGACGCATCATTAGCTACGCACATCGTAAAAACTCAACCATAGTGCGCAGTATTGCGGTATTCGATGCCAATCATGAACTCTTTGTAACCTCAAACTTCCATCCGAATTTTGAAACTCTGATGTATCCGAAAGATAAGCCTATTCCGGTACTCAGTAGTTCTCAGCTCGATGAAAATACTCTGATTCTTCGCACTCCAATTCTTGCAGAAACTCTGTTTAATGATAGTTCAGCGAACAACTCGTCTGCACCTGTGCTTGGCTACATCGCAATTGAACTCGATCTTTCCTCACTGCGATTACAGCAATATCAGGAAATATTCTCTGCTTGTTTGGTGCTAATTCTTGGTCTTGTGCTGTCGGGAGTGTTCGCATTCCGCTTAATGCACGACGTTACCCGCCCAATCATCCACATGAAAAACGTGGTTGACCGAATCCGTCGCGGGCATCTGGATGTGCGAATTGAAGGACGGATGCACGGTGAGTTGGATGATCTGAAAAAAGGTATCAACGCCATGGCGGTCTCTTTGTCGGAATATCACGTTGAGATGCAGCACAGCATTGACCAAGCCACATCGGACTTGCGTGAAACTCTGGAACAGCTTGAGATTCAAAACGTTGAGTTGGACATTGCGAAAAAACGCGCTCAAGAAGCGGCGCGTGTAAAATCCGAATTCCTAGCCAACATGTCGCACGAATTGCGCACCCCACTAAACGGTGTGATTGGCTTTACACGTCAGATGCTGAAAACCCAGCTCACTAACAGCCAAGCCGATTACCTGCAAACCATCGAGAAATCAGCAAACAACCTTTTAACCATCATCAACGACATTCTCGACTTCTCTAAACTGGAAGCGGGTAAGTTGGCGCTGGAAAACATCCCGTTTGAATTCCAAGATTCACTTGAAGAAGTGGTCAACTTACAAGCGGCAAGTGCACACGAAAAAGGATTGGAAATCACGCTTAAAGTGGATCCTAAAATTCCTGCAGGCTTGGTGGGTGATCCACTGCGAATTCAGCAAGTACTTACTAACTTGGTGGGCAACTCGATTAAGTTTACCGAACGAGGCAACATCGATATCAGTGTCGAACTGCGTTCTCAACGTGATGACTTCGTAGAGCTGCAATTCATGGTACGAGATACTGGTATTGGTATTTCTGAACGCCAACAAGCACAGCTTTTCCAAGCCTTCAGCCAAGCGGATGCAAGTATTTCACGCCGCTACGGTGGTACGGGTCTCGGTCTGGTTATTACCCAAAAACTGGTCAGTCAAATGGGTGGTGAAATCAGTTTAACCAGTCGTCTGCACCAAGGTTCTACCTTCTGGTTTAACTTACGCCTAATGACCACTGATCTACCTATGCACGACTGGCTTGATCCTCAAGCTCTGCGTAATAAACAGATACTGCTGGTTGAACCTAACATGCAAGCAGCATCTATTGTTCAGCACACCCTAGTCCAAGCTGGATTAAATGTAGTTTACCGCTCGGCTATCCCTGCTGAATCTGAGCAATACGACTATGTACTACTGAACCTAGCTCCAAGCAAAGAGACAGATGAAACACTCGTCCAACAATGGGTTGAGAAAGCGCTCTCTATTGCGGCAAATGTGGTTGTAGGTACGCCAAGTACCGAACTGGCGTTGGCTGATCTGTTAATGCAGAAATACCCAGTGCAATGTATTACCAAGCCACTTTCACGTAAGAAACTGCTACAGACCTTGATTGCCAATCAACCGACGCGGATTGAAAAATGCGTTGAGTTTATTCCTCATATTGAAAAATTACCTCTAACCGTTATGGCGGTAGATGACAACCCAGCCAACTTAAAACTGATCACCGCCCTTCTCCAAGAGCGCGTCGATACCGTGGAGTCTTGCAGCAGTGGTGAGGATGCCATTGAGCAAGCGAAAGAGTGTCATTTCGACATCATCTTGATGGACATTCAAATGCCTAAGATGGATGGCGTGACCGCGTGTAATGAGATTAAGAAGCTGAAGACGAATGCGACGACACCCGTTATTGCAGTCACCGCTCACGCAATGGAAGGTGAACGAGAAAGATTGCTCAAAGCTGGTATGGATGACTATCTCACCAAACCGATTGAAGAGCATATCTTGCAGCAAGTGCTGCTGCATTGGAGTCCAAAAACAGAATCTGAAGATATAGTGGCACTTGAGCATCAAGAGCCCATTGCACTAGAAGAGATTCAAGTAGACGAGCCAGTGATTGTAAACACAACCATTGCTATCGACTGGCAGTTGGCTTTAAGACAGGCTGCGAATAAAGAAGACTTAGCTCGAGATATGCTGAAGATGTTGGTTGCGTCCTTTAAAGAGATCAATCAAGTGATCGAATTAGCGCTCAACGATGATGAATATCCAGCGACCGATCTGCTGCATCATATTCATAAACTGCACGGTAGCTGTTCATACAGTGGCGTACCGCGTCTGAAGAAAGTGTGTGAAACACTTGAGCAAACCCTGCGTTCAGGTGCAAGTGTACAAGATGTAGAACCGGAACTGTTTGAGCTTCAGGACGAAATGGAGAAAGTGGTAGCAAGCGCTGCCCCATATTTAGTTTAAGCGATATTGCTTAGTTAGCTTGTGATTAAGAAACTTGCTCTATCAAACTTCCCCTAACAAACATGTGTATAGAGAAAGAGGTGCTTTAAGCACCTCTTTTTATTGAGTTTGAAAATTATTGAGTTTGGAAACTCTCATACGGATTAAGATTCAAGAATAACCGTTGCTACCGCGTAGTGACGCTCATCTGAAATGGTAAGGTGAACAGAACGAACCGAAGAAGCTTGAGCAATTTGCTGCGCTTTCCCCGATAAGGTAAGAACTGGCTTACCATTCTCATCATTGCTGATTTCAAAATCCTGAAAACTTACGCCATGCGCGATACCAGTTCCCAACGCTTTTGACGCGGCTTCTTTCGCCGCGAAACGCTTAGCCAAAAAACGCCCTTTCTGCTTCAAGTGGCTAAACACTTCAAGCTCGCTCTCTGTCAAAATTCTCTGAGCAAAAGCTTCACCACTTCGATTGAGCGCCTTTTCTATACGCTCAATCTCAGCAATGTCTGTTCCTAATCCAATGATCATTAACGACGCGCATCCAGCATGATAGCTTTCATGTCTGCAACCGCTTTTGGTAAGCCATCAAACAGCGCACGACCGATGATTGCATGACCAATGTTCAGTTCGTAAATTTCTGGAATTTGTGCAATAGCAGCCACGTTATGGTACGTCAGACCATGACCTGCGTTAACTGTGATTCCTTGGTCAGCCGCGTAGCTTGCTGCTGCTGCAATCTTTTTAAGTTCGTCTTGTTGATCCGCTTCGGTTTTCGCATCAGCGTAATGACCGGTGTGCAACTCAATAAACGGTGCGCCACATTTCTTAGCGGCATCGATTTGCTCACGGTCAGCATCAATAAATAGAGACACTTTGATGCCCGCTTCAGTCAGCTTTTGCGTCGCCGCTTTCACTTTTTCGAACTGACCAATCACGTCCAAGCCACCTTCTGTGGTCAACTCTTCACGTTTTTCAGGTACAAGACAAACAAACTCTGGTGCAGTGTCTAGAGCGATTTGAACCATTTCGTCTGTTACCGCCATTTCCAGATTCATGCGAGTCTGAATCGTTTCTTTCAGAATACGTACGTCACGGTCTCTGATGTGGCGACGGTCTTCACGTAGGTGAATAGTAATACCGTCAGCACCTGCACGCTCTGCGATTTCCGCTGCATGAACTGGATCTGGGTATTGAGTACCACGTGCGTTACGCACTGTCGCGATATGGTCAATATTAACGCCTAAATAAATTGAGCTCATTTTCCTACACTCCGTGCTCAAGAGAGACTGCCTCTTGAAATTAATTTTTGGGGAGTTGCTTGCCTAAACAACTCTCTGCTTTTTAAAGGTTTGCCGCCAAGATACGGCTTTAAAGCGATACGTGTAAAGCGTTTTGCCGCTTGAAGTTGCTCTTTTGTGCTAAAGCGCCGTTCACTGATCGCTATTAATTCATTACCAAGGAAAGTGAGATTATCGCGCCTCACGGATGCAATAAACCCCTTCTGTTCTCGATATCGATAAGTCATGTCGGGATCAACTGGCTCGCCCGTTCCTGCACAATGCATAAAATCAACGCCATAACCCATAGCCGAAAGCAATGCCAGTTCAAAGCGACGCAACGCAGGTTCTGGGTTTTCACTTTGTGCAAGTTCAGTTAACGCGGTGAGATAATCATGGAACAAACCTGGAGCAGGAACTTCTGGCATCAACACTCGGCCAATCAGTTCGTTGACGTACATGGCCGAATACAGGCATATGCCCGTTAATGGAAGTCCGAGGCTGATTGCTTCTGCCTGACGTAAGGTTTTCATCGAGCCATTACCAGACCACTTGAGTAGCAGTGGCGTAAATGCCTGTAATGCCCCTTTGGTTGTTGAACGCTTACTCCTTGCCCCTTTCGCCATAATGCTCACACGACCATATTCTTCACTGAATACGTCAAGAATTAAGCTGGTCTCGCTATATGGGCGGCGGTGTAATACAAAGCAGCGCTGTAAACCGTCAGACATAATGTGAATCCAAATACAGGAACAAGGACAACAAGGATAGAGACAGATAAAAATCTGGCCCCATGATATGGAGCCAGATTACAAGATTATAGGTCGTCGATATAGCCTAATGAACGAAGTGCACGTTCATCATCAGCCCAACCAGATTTCACTTTGACCCAAGTTTCTAGATAAACTTTGCGACCAAACAACTCTTCCATATCCAAACGTGCTTCACGACCAATGGTTTTGATCTTTTCGCCGTTCTTACCAATCACCATCTTCTTCTGACCAATACGTTCAACCAGAATCAGGGCGTTAATATGGAAACCATCGGTATCAGGGTTATAGTCGAAACGCTCAATTTCAACCGTTACCGAGTAAGGCAGCTCTTCACCAGTGAATCGCATTAGCTTTTCACGGATGATTTCTGAAGCCATAAAGCGTTGTGAACGGTCTGTCACATACTCTTCAGGGAAATGGTGAACCGCTTTTGGTAAGTGCTCACGTACGTGCTTACGCAGTACATCAACGTTTTTACCCAGTTTCGCTGAAATAGGCACAACATCGACAAAGTTCATGCGTTCAGACATTGCCTGCATGTGCAGCATCACTTCATTACGATCTTTCACGTTGTCGACTTTGTTAACACAAAGAATCACAGGGAAGTTCGCTTTCTGAAGTTTAGTCAGAACCATTTCATCATCTTCAGTCCAATGCGTACCGTCAACAAGGAATAACACCAAGTTCACATCGCTTAGAGAACTGTTTGCCGCACGGTTCATCAAACGGTTGATCGCACGTTTCTCTTCGATATGTAGCCCAGGAGTATCAACATAAATAGCTTGATAGTCACCTTGTGTATCGACACCCATAATACGGTGGCGAGTGGTTTGCGGCTTACGTGAAGTAATCGAAATTTTCTGACCCAGGATATTGTTCAGTAGCGTAGATTTGCCCACGTTTGGGCGACCTACGATTGCGACGAATCCACAGTGCTGGTTCTCTGGTAATGACGCTTCAACCTTGACGTCGTCACCTTCTGATGCAAAGAATGCATCAATATCAAATTCTTTATCAGCCATTGCTTAATTGCTCTAGTGCAGTCTCAGCAGCCGCTTGTTCTGCCTTGCGGCGGCTGGTACCTTTACCGATCACAGGCATTCCAATACCTGCTATATCACACGAAACAGTGAATTCCTGATTGTGTGCTTCACCTTTAATATTAGTCACTGTGTAAACAGGTAGAGGCTTTCTTCTGCCTTGCAAAAATTCTTGTAGGCGAGTTTTTGGATCTTTCTGTGACACACCAGGCTTAATCGCATCTAGGCGAGTTTGATACCAGCTTAAAATAATGCCACGAACCACTTCAGTGCCACTGTCTAAATAGATAGCACCTATGATTGCTTCAACGGCATCAGCTAGGATTGAATCACGACGGAAGCCACCGCTTTTCAACTCGCCTGGACCTAATTTTAAGTAATCTCCTAGTTCGAATTCACGACCTAGTTCAGCCAGCGTATGACCACGAACCAACGTAGCACGCATACGACTCATATCGCCTTCATTGATCTTAGGGAAGCGGTGATACAAATCATCAGCAATGACAAAACTTAAAATTGAATCGCCCAGAAATTCAAGACGTTCATTGTGTTTACCATTGGCACTGCGGTGAGTCAGTGCCAAATCAAGAAGCTCAGCATCTTTAAACTGATAAGTGAGCTTTGTTTCTAATCTACTAACTGGAGAAGTCATACTCTCTCGATGTGTTGCGGGGCTGATTCAATCAGCCCTAGTTAATGCCACCGATGCGGCCAAGGCGCACACCAGTTGGAATCCAAGCAGGGATCACACTGTCTGCATCTCGGTCAAACTCAAAGCTAACCCAGATAGCAACCGCTCTACCTACTAAGTTGGCTTCTGGAACAAAGCCCCAGAAACGGCTGTCAGCACTGTTGTCACGGTTATCGCCCATCACAAAGTAGTGCCCTTGAGGAACAACCCACTCGTTGACACCACTACGTGGTGAATAGCTACGTACATCGTCAATACGCAGTGGGTTGATCAAAATATTGTGTTTTACTTCGCCTAGTTGCTCATCCAGTTGCATCATTGGAATGTTGTTCTGAGTGAACTCACTTTCCTGCACATTGGATAGCTTGATAGGGTTACAGGTTGACTCACCTGCACTTTGTACACAAATCTGCTTGTCACGGCTGTAACGCACGATGTCTCCCGGCATACCAACCACACGCTTAATATAGTCAATACTTGGGTTTTGCGGGAACTTGAACACCACAATATCACCGCGCTCTGGTTTGCCCGTTTCAACTAACTGTGTACGCCATACCGGATCTTTCAAACCGTATGCGTATTTTTCAACAAGAATAAAGTCGCCCACCAGCAGCGTTGGCATCATAGATCCTGACGGAATTTGGAACGGTTCGAACACAAATGAACGCAGAACTAAAACGAATGCGATCACAGGGAAAATAGAAACTGAGTTCTCAATCCACCACGGTTGCGGAGCGACTTTGGTCGTCAAACTGGTATCAATACTGTCTGGTTCGGCTTTTAACTGACGTGCCACGTTTTCATGGCGCTTCTTCGCCCAAACCCATTTTTCTAACGCCCATACAATTCCGGTAACAAAAGTGACCAGAACTAAAATGAGTGAGAATGTATTAGCCATTGACTTCCCTTATCTAAAAAATACGAAAGTGAAAGAGCCGAGACTCTTTCACTTGCGAGTTAATACAGAAAACCTTGCAGACAAGACAAAACGATTAGTCTTTACCTACGTGAAGAATTGCAAGGAACGCTTCTTGTGGAAGCTCAACGTTACCGATTTGCTTCATACGTTTCTTACCTTCTTTCTGTTTCTTCAACAGTTTCTTCTTACGGCTCACGTCACCACCGTAACATTTAGCGATTACGTTCTTACGTAACTGTTTTACTGTTGAACGTGCAATGATGTGGTTACCGATAGCAGCCTGAATTGCAATATCAAACATCTGGCGAGGAATGAACTCTTTCATTTTCTCAACCAACTGACGACCACGAGTCTGAGCGTTGTCATGGTGAGTAATGATAGCCAATGCATCCACTTTGTCACCGTTCAATAGTACGTCTACACGAACCATCTTCGACGCTTCAAAACGTTGGAAACCGTAATCCAAAGACGCATAGCCACGAGACGTTGATTTCAAACGGTCAAAGAAGTCTAGAACTACCTCTGCCATTGGAATGTCGTAAGTCAAAGCAACTTGGTTACCGTGGTAAACCATGTCTACTTGCATACCGCGCTTTTCAATACATAGCGTAATAACGTTACCTAGGTATTCAGACGGAACTAAGATGTTACAACGCGCAATCGGCTCACGAATTTCTTCGATGTCATTGATTGCAGGTAGCTTAGCTGGGCTATCAACGTAAACCACTTGTTTATTGGTCATTTCCACTTCATACACTACCGTTGGTGCGGTGGTGATCAAGTCGAGATCATATTCGCGCTCTAGACGCTCCTGAATGATCTCCATGTGCAGCATACCTAAGAAGCCACAACGGAAACCAAAACCTAGTGCTGCAGATGTTTCTGGCTCGTAGAACAGAGACGCATCGTTCAGACTCAGCTTACCAAGCGCATCACGGAAGTTGTCGTAATCATCGGATGATACAGGGAACAGACCCGCGTAAACCTGAGGTTTTACTTTCTTAAAGCCTGGTAGCGGTTTTTCACTGCCGTTTTTAGCCAAAGTCAGCGTATCACCAACAGGAGCGCCAAGGATGTCTTTGATACCACAAACAACCCAGCCCACTTCACCCGTGTTCAGTTCAGTCGTATCGATCTGCTTAGGCGTAAAAATACCTAAACGGTCAACGTTCCAAACCTGACCCGTGCTCATCACTTTGATCTTTTCGTTCTTCTTCAAACTACCGTGTTTGATACGTACTAGTGAAACAACACCTAAGTAGTTATCAAACCAAGAGTCGATAATCAGAGCTTGCAATGGCGCATCAGGGTTACCTTCTGGCGCTGGAATTTTTGCAACAATCTCTTCAAGAACAAGGTCAACACCAAGACCTGTTTTCGCAGAACAGCGAACAGCATCAACAGCATCAATACCTACGATGTCTTCAATCTCTTCAGCAACACGCTCAGGCTCTGCTGCTGGAAGGTCAATCTTGTTCAAGATTGGCACAACTTCCAGATCCATCTCGATAGCGGTGTAACAGTTAGCCAATGTCTGCGCTTCTACGCCTTGGCCGGCATCAACAACAAGTAATGCACCTTCACACGCTGCTAGAGAGCGAGATACTTCATATGAGAAGTCAACGTGTCCAGGGGTGTCGATGAAGTTAAGTTGGTAGGTTTCGCCATCTTGTGCTTTGTAATCGAGTGTCACACTCTGTGCTTTGATGGTGATACCACGCTCACGTTCAAGTTCCATTGAGTCAAGAACTTGTTCTGCCATTTCACGATCGCTCAATCCACCACATACTTGGATTAAACGGTCAGATAAAGTCGATTTACCATGGTCAATGTGGGCGATAATCGAAAAGTTACGAATGTGCTTCATAGGTTTGGGATGACTAAACTCTTTGCAAATTAGGACATATGAAGGGCTATTTCAGCTGCCCTTTCATTCAAGTTGGGCGATTCTACCCAATTTCCTTTGGGATCGCATCATAATTTAGGCGATTGGCTCTCCGAGCACTCTAAGCAAAACGACTTCTTGCTCTGTTCGCTTTTCTAGCGAGCCTGACCACATTTTAGCGAGCTTGATACCCAAGCCGATGAAGATAAGTGACGTCAAAATGACAATGCCTTCGCCCATACCTAACGTGGGAGCTAACCAACTGTCGGCCAACCAAGCACCAAGGATCATCATAAAAAGGGGAACTAAATACACTAAGGCTGCTGATTGCAGTAAGCTTTTTTCAGGAAAACCTATCTCAACAATCTGACCTTGCGATACGCTCTTATCCGTATCTAACTGCCAGCGTAACGACTTGCCACCTATCGCTTTAGACACAATGCCTGTACCACAGCTTTTTGCCGAAGAGCAGCTGCTGCAACTGGTTTTCTGCTCGCAACTCAGCTCAACATGAAAACCCTGTTCTTTTGTTTGTACAGCCATCACAGTGGCAAGTGCAGTCATCATTGTGGTTTAGCCTTGGAATTATCAAACACAACTGATTGGGCGATGCGCTTAGCTGTTTCTGGTGGGATATCGCCAACAACAGAAACCTCACGTTCACCCTTAATCAATGTTTGTAAAGTACGGCGACCTTGTCTCACCAATTGCCCTTGCAGTGAATGTTCATCACTGGAAGAGATATAGACAGAGAAACTGAATAAACCGTCTGAGAACATTTGGTTTTCGACTACTCGCTCCGTATTCATCATGCGGTAGCGATTTAAGTTTACCGATTCGAAGCCATCAGGTTTCCAACCTACCGACCAGAACGTCTCATTCACTTTACTTTTCGGTAAGGATAGCACTTCAGGCAATTGAACATCATCAAAACCTGCCATGAGTTCTGCTATTTTTTCATTTACCGAATAAGAGATGGAACGATACTGCTCGAGAACTTCACCATAACGGTCGACCAAATCAGCACGCAACGGAAGATGTGTTTTTTCATCAACCCAAAGCATGTAGGAATATCTCAAGCCATCTTTAGGAACGATACGCACTACTTGGCAAGGGGTCCCAGCTTCACGGGCTCGTCCCATTTTGACAAAGTCGTAAAACTGACTGAGCTCAGTAACATTGCTGTTAAGCATTGGAATGGTTGGAGCAACCATGTTGCCGGATTCGATGGTAAAAGGTTCGACTCCAGGCTCGATGTAACTCACTTCATCGCCGCGCTGAAAAACTTCACGCATTGGCCCACTCAAGTAAACAAGATGAGCGTATTCCTTTTGCTCATGGCGAGCATGGCGATACAACAAAGGTTCAATACTGTTTTTCTTAATCAGGATATAAGACAGTTCATAATTGAGATGTTGACTGGCCTCGTTCATTTGATGCAATAAAGCCTCTGCAGATTCTTCCTCTGCAAAGGCTAAAGTAGAGCTCAAACTGAACAGCGCCAACACACTGATCAGAAATTTTTTCATTCAATTACCGGTTCGATTGAGTCTTGGTGTTGCCCTAGACTCTCACTGTTTAATCTCAGTTGAAGTTCATAATCTTGAAGCATAGCGTTAACACGACGACGCTGCTCCTGAACACTTGATTCTGCATTTGGTCTTTCTACTGACTCACGAGTCAGACTTACTGGTTCTACACTGCCAGATAAAGGAACAGTTTGCAGTACGGGAAAAGGTTGATCCGCAGCAGGAGAACCACTCGAGCCATATTGTTGAACACCGATGATCGCAATCAAAGAGACACAAGCAGCAACGGCAACTTGACCAAACGGAGATAACCATTTTGGTAGTTGTCGACGAGCTTTATGCGGAGCCGGCTGTTCTTCAACGACTCTCACACTGTCTAAATTGGTAACATTGGCATTGTAAGGGGTGTGCGCAGGTTCATTTTCCAACGCTAATGCCACACTTTCAGCGATATTCCATTCCGGTCTCTCGGGTGCATCGCCACGCATTACATCACCAATCAGGTGGTAATTCTTCCACGTTTCGATACTTTCACGATCGTTTGCCAATTCTTGAATCAGCAACTTGTCGACCATCTCTCCATCCATGAGAGCTGAAAGTTGTTGTTTGTCAGCCATTATTTTCACCATTATTTTCCAATTACTGGGGTGTTACTGGTTCCAACGCTACAAAAGAGATTTGATTCTCTTTTCTACCGCCTCACGAGCACGGAATATACGAGAACGTACCGTGCCAACAGGGCAATCCATAATCTCTGCAATGTCTTCGTAACTTAAGCCTTCCAGCTCGCGTAAAGTCATTGCTGTTTTTAAATCCTCAGGCAACGCATCTATCGCACTAAACACTGCCTGTTTCAGTTCTTTCGACAGCGTAATGTTCTCAGGGTTCGATATTTCTTTTAACGCATTGTTTGTTTCGTAAAATTCAGCTTCTTCAGCATCAACATCCGTGGCTGGCGGTCTACGCCCTTGCGCAACGATGTGATTTTTCGCGGTATTGACAGCAATACGATATAGCCAAGTGTAAAACGCACTCTCACCTCTAAATGTTGGGATAGCGCGATAAGCTTTGATAAAAGCTTCTTGTGCAACATCAGCAACATCTCCCGAATTGCTCACGTACCTAGAAATAAGATTGCAGACTTTATTTTGATATTTTAAAACCAAAAGATTAAATGCTTGCTTATCTCCATTCTGAACTCGCTCAATCAATACTTGATCGGTTAGCTGCTCGTTCATTCGAGCGGTTACTCCTATTGTTATCTCCCTTACCTTCTCAGATATGGGCTTTAATTATCCAGAATGTAGTATTGACACCACTGTTTACATGAGCACTATTGTGACTCAGTAAAAAAGATAAAGTTCAATTATGTGCTAATTTATTTGCCACACATAATGCACAATGTGATGTAATCGAGGTTTGTTACCCCGAAATGATTTTGCGGATACAAACCTAAAAAGACAATAGCCTTTATAGTCAAACTACTTGGAGTTGCAGGTAGTCGGCAAGTGAGTGAATCACCATGAGCACAGGTAAACTATGTGATTGGGGTGAGTGAACGTAGCCAACACCGCTGCAGCTTCAAGTAGGAAGAGTATACAAACTATTCGTTTTTAAACATATTTAATGCATAAATATAAATGCAGGACGCACCTAGCTCGGTTTCCTAATTGCTTGATTCATTTTATAGTTAAGTCATTCGTATGACGCTCTTTTTCAATCAGGCTCATCAAATCGGCAAGTGACACATTTCAATATAGAGTAGGACGATTCTACTGTAGTTCGATTCTACTATGGTTCGGGAATTTAAAAGTTTTATGAACGAAAACCGAGAGCATCAATGTGATGTATTAGTGGTAGGGAGCGGTGCCGCAGGCTTGTCGTTAGCTTTGCGTATCGCAAAACATTGCAAGGTCATCGTACTGAGCAAAGGACCGCGCAGTGAAGGTGCAACTTTCTACGCTCAAGGTGGCATAGCGGCTGTATTTGATGAATCTGACAGTATTGATTCTCACGTTGAAGATACGCTGATTGCAGGTGCTGGTATTTGTGAAGAAAAGACCGTTCGCTTTATCGCTGAGCATGCTAAAGAGTGCGTGCAATGGCTGATTGATGGCGGCGTACCTTTCGATAAAGAAGAAGACAGCGAAGATGGCGACGATAGTCCACGTTACCACTTAACGCGCGAAGGCGGTCATAGCCACCGTCGTATTCTTCACGCTGCCGATGCTACCGGTATGGCAATGCAGACCTCACTGCAAGACAACGCTCATAACCATCCGAACATTTCTATTTTTGAACGTTACAACGCATTAGATTTAATTACCGAAGATAAAGTCGGCGGTGATAAAAACAAAGTGATTGGCGCTTATGTTTGGAACCGAAACGAAGAGCACGTTGAAGCGATTCGCGCCAAATACGTGGTTCTCGCAACTGGCGGTTCTTCTAAAGTGTATCAATACACCTCCAACCCTGATGTCTCTTCAGGTGACGGTATTGCGATTGCTTGGCGTGCCGGTTGTCGTGTTGCGAACTTAGAGTTCAACCAATTCCACCCAACCTGCCTATACCATCCAGAAGCAAGAAACTTCCTGCTAACAGAAGCTCTGCGTGGTGAAGGCGCTTACCTTCGTCGCCCTGATGGTTCTCGTTTCATGCTCGATTTTGACGAACGTGCAGAACTTGCACCACGTGATGTGGTTGCGCGCGCTATCGACTTTGAGATGAAGCGTTTAGGTGCGGATTGCATGTATCTCGACATCAGCCACAAACCAGCAGATTTCATCGAGAAACACTTCCCGACTATCCATCGTCGTTTGATGGATCTAGGCATTGATATCACCAAAGAGCCGATCCCTATCGTTCCTGCGGCGCACTACACCTGCGGCGGCGTTATGGTTAACCAACAAGGTCAAACCGATCTTAAACATCTATATGCGATTGGTGAAGTCAGTTACACAGGTCTGCATGGCGCAAACCGTATGGCTTCAAACTCACTGCTAGAATGTGTGGTTTATGCTTGGTCGGCAGCAAAAGACATTGTTAAGCACATAAAAAATGTCGATATGCCACCATCAGTACCGGTGTGGGATGAAAGCCAAGTAACCAGCTCTGATGAAGAAGTGGTTATCCAGCATAACTGGCATGAACTGCGTCTGTTTATGTGGGATTACATGGGCATTGTACGTACAGACAAACGTTTGGAACGAGCTCTTCGCCGTATTCAATTACTACAGCAAGAAACACAGGAGTATTACAGTAACTTCCGTGTTTCCAATAACTTGCTTGAGTTACGCAACCTTCTACAGGTGGCAGAGCTCATGGTTCGTTGTGCTATGCAGCGTAAAGAAAGTCGTGGCTTACATTACACACTCGATTACCCAGACCAACTTGAAAACAGTGGTCCAACTGTTCTTTCTCCAAAAGATTAAAAGGTCTTTCACCAATAGAATAAAAGACCTTGAGTCAAAAGTAATCTCGACATAACAAAACAGGAGCTAAGGCTCCTGTTTTAGTTTTAGTCTCACCAGCAAGTGCCGGTACGTCTCCTCATCGCAACTATCACGCCACAATAGCCAACGCTTATCGTTAGTTTGGAAAGATAGAAATAAGAAAGCGTGCAGAAAGCTGACTGATTTGAAATCTAGTGATTTGTTGTTTGTCTTGAGTGAACCATCAAACCTCAGTTCCACCTCTCCATTTAAAGCATCGGGCAACAAAAAGCTTAATGGGCGTGAAACAATGATAAGTAGTAAACAGACAGAAGCGACAAGAGGAATGGGTTATGAAATAACTGCCCATATCAACACCATAAAGAGAATGGTAGCGAATGCTAGGGCAGTATAGGAAATACGAAGTTCTAGCTTAACGAACTTTGCTGAGGTTATGAGCGACAATTTGATCTACGATGGCGGCATGCCCTAAATTTTCAGAGCGACCGTGTCCCATAATCCAAGTAAACAAATCAGGGTCATCACATTCCAACAACGACACAAAATCCTTTTGCTCAGTTTCGGTTAAGGATTCAAAGCATTCTTCAAAAAATGGCATGATGACAACGTCTAGTTCCAACATACCACGACGACATGCCCATTTAATTCGAGCTTTTTCTTC
This sequence comes from Vibrio sp. HM8-C, assembly GCF_058630515.1. Lineage (NCBI taxonomy): Bacteria > Pseudomonadati > Pseudomonadota > Gammaproteobacteria > Vibrionales > Vibrionaceae > Vibrio > Vibrio sp. HM8-C. The sequence continues at coordinate 23,677 of NZ_JBMMKS010000016.1, read as the reverse complement.
AGCGCTATACATCTACCTTTCTCTCTTTATAGTTATTCTGGCTAATCAAACCGTTAGTTTGGCTAAGTCTACCAATAGACGGATAAATCAACTAGGGTCTCAATCACAGTCCCAATCAAGCTGACAAAAAAACTTATCCGGATTACCATAGTTCAATATCGTTCACTATGGTGAGTATCATGGATTGGAAAAACACTTTCTCTCCCCTAAATATTAATGCTGATGACGTTTTGCCTGAGCTAATGCTCACACATCTAGCATCTTGGGGCGCTATTCAAATTGTGGGTACAGATGCAAAGTCTTACTTACAAGGGCAAGTTACCTGTAACGTAGTTTCTCTGGAAGCCCAGCAAATGGCTTTTGGTGCACATTGCGACGCAAAAGGAAAAGTTTGGTCTGTATTTCGTATTTTTCATCACAATGGTGGCTATGCGATGTTCCAACCACTATCAGCGATTGAAGCCGAACTACGAGAGCTTAAGAAGTATGCCATTTTCTCAAAAGCAGAAATAACTCAGAGTAGTGACGTCGCGTTAGGTTTGATTGGTGCTCAAGCTCAAGCTTGGATAGATGCACACACAGAAAGCCAAGATGATGTTCGCAATATTGAAGGCGGTACGGCAGTAAAAATTGACTCACAACGCTGGCTGCTACTCATCAATAGCGAACGTGCAGAGAAGCTTGCTAATACTATTGAAGTTACAAAAGTGGACGAGTCGCTTTGGACTCGATTCGAGATTGAGCAAGCTTACCCCGTTGTCACTCAAGCTGAACAAAACGAGCACATTCCTCAGGCAGTAAACGTACAAGCATTAAACGGTATCAGCTTTAACAAAGGTTGCTATACTGGACAGGAAACGGTAGCTCGCGCAAAATATCGCGGTATTAATAAGCGTGCGATGTACATTGTTAAAGGCAATATTGAATCACCGCTTGAAGACGTTGTGCAGCTAGAGCGCTCTGTTGGTGATAACTGGCGTTCAGCTGGCCAGTTAATGACTCACTATACTTTCGCAGATAACACTGCCATTGGTTTAGCTGTACTACCGAACAATTTGGAAGAAGAAACTGAACTTAGGTTAACCTCCCAACCTAATACTCGCTGGACGATCGAAGCACTTCCATATTCATTAAGTGATGACGAATAAAGTTCACGAGACCAAACTCACTCGATACTTAAATGATCAGCAAGTGGATTTTCACTTGCTGCATCATCAAACACCCGCAACAACCATTGAAGACGCAGCAAATCAACGTGGTATCACGCCAAGCCAAATGGTCAAGTGCATCTTACTTCGAGATATGAGTGGGCAACTTGCTTTAGCCTGCGCTCCCGGCGATAAAAGTGTCGACCCGAAAAAAGTTCGATCACTTCTCCAATGGCGGCGCATGACATGCGTAAATATGAAAGATGTCGAATCGATTACCGGTTACCAGTTAGGAACCGTGACACCTCTTTTGCTTAAAACACCAATGCCGATCATTTTTGACCATCAAATTTTACAGCACCCCGTTGTTACCATAAGTAGCGGCTCTTCAATGGCAGGTATCGCTCTCCAAACGCAAGACCTGATTAAGCTCATCCAACCGACCTTTGCACACATTCAGCGCGATGAATGACCGAAATTGATGCAACACACCACAATCAACAGTGATCAAAATCACACAAACAAAAATCACCAACTGAATTTTTACTCATTTAAGATCAATAAATAGTCATTCATTAAATTTTAAAGTAATCTGCCACCGTTGGTAAAAGCTCATTCAGAAGTGTGATTCTGGCTCTTCATAAACGAAGAGATTGGTCCTTCACCAACAAAAAAGTGAATCCACTGATAGTTTCAGGACATCCACTTTTTGTGTAATGCATCTGTGACTTTTGCCCGCGTTGTCTTTGCGGGCACTTTTTTACAGAAAGCTGGCATGTATTTAGCATACTTATCAATCAAAATATTGAATATGGAAATGTAAATAGGATTTTTCTTAAAAGTGTCATATTCATCTGGCTCAATAAGCTCGCCAGAAAACCATGAGTTCCATTGTTAATTTTCATTTGAGGCTCGGGTCACACTTATTAGGATATTTATCCAATTTTTTGCATAGAACCACACATTAATATAAATACGTCAGCGAAAACTGCATAAAGCACCATTTGAGTCACACTTACTTTATGACTGTTTGAATATACTAAAGGTGCTGAAAAACGTAAGGATCGAAGTATGAGACTGTTTAAGCGCTATATGCCTGGAATGATTGCTAAACACGTTAGTCGTCTTTTTAAGGGAAGAATTTATATTTACGGAATTGGGACATTTGAGTTTGATAACGGTAAGCTGATTTTGCCTGAGCGAGCTGAGCATCGACATTTCCAAACCGTCAAAGAAGTGAACCTAGAAATTAAAAGATTACGTTGCGCGTACGCTTAAACATCACTTCAGCTCAAATCAAAGTGTATAGAATTTAAAAGGGTTGGCATTTGCCAACCCTTTAACATATCAGTCGTTTTGTCCAACTCTTGGTAACTCTGAATCCACTAGACCATCGGCTGCGCGTTATTCACTTTCGCCAAATCAGGTAGATTGCCTTTCAGCCCTAAAGCTCGTTTCATGATCTCATCTTTAGCGCCAGGTAATTGACCCGCTAAACGCATACCAATCCCGCGAATCAGTTTTTTCGCCGGATTATTGCCGTCGAATAAATCTTTAAACCCTTGCATAGCGGCAATCATCTTTGCCGCCTCAGCTTTACGCCAACGCTCATAACTACGTAAATTGCGCTTGCTACCGATATCTTCACCTTGCTTCCAAAGTTCAATAACTTCTTGAGCTAAACTGGCAGCATCTAGGAACCCTAGATTCACCCCTTGACCAGCAAGTGGATGGATTGTGTGCGCAGCATCGCCAACCAACGCAATGCGCTCAGCAACAAAGTCTCGTGCATAACGCATCTTGAGTGGGAAAGCACTGCGTTCGCTTACCACTTTACACAGCCCGAGTCTTGAATCGAATTCCGCGGTCAGTGTTTTATTAAACTCGCTGTCACCCATAGCCACTAACTGTTCAGCACGGTTTGGATCAGTCGACCAAACAATGGAACTCATATGTGAGTCGCTGAGCGGCAAAAATGCCAAAGGACCTAATGGAGTGAATATCTGGCGAGCGACTTGCTGGTGTGGTTTATGAGTATGGATATTTGCCACAACGGCGCTGTGCCCGTAATCCCAATGAGTGAGAGGGATATCTTGCTGTTTACGAACCCAAGAATTTGCTCCGTCAGCACCGACGACCAACTTGGCAGTCAGAGTCTGACCATTGTTCAGTGTTAGCCACGCTTCACTTTCACCAATCGCTAATTTTTCACAGCTAGCAGGCATAAAAAGAGAAACATTGTCTTGCAGTTTCACTTGGTCAAGCAACGACAGTTGAATGACTCTGTTTTCAACAATATGGCCTAAATCAGGCTGAGTGAGGCTGTTTGCGTCAAATTCAATACGAGCAAAACTGTCTTGTTCCCACACTTCCATCGCTTGGTATGGCGCGGCTCTTCTCATGGTAATGCCTTGCCATGCACCTAAGTTTCTAAGAATCACTTCACTTGAACGGCTTAAAGCAGACACTCGGGTATCAGGCTGTTCTCCTAATCCTTCATGAGGAAGGCTACCTTCAATAACTGCAATTCTTAAATCGGTATGCTTAAACGCGGCCGCCAAAGCAAGGCCGACCATTCCGCCACCAACAATTGCAATATCCACACTTCGCATCATATTCGAGTACCCTATCGATTAACCACACCTAAGGTGCGGCGTAGCAGCGGTGTTTTTAGCATAGGAATGTGATCCATCGCTGCTAATCCTAAATTTCTTCCAATACGCAGAGCTAGCCAGTCATTTGAAAACAGATGAACCAGACTGGAAGTTAACGTAATCGTTGCTGATCTATCGTTGTCACGTCTGCGCTTAAATTGTGTCAGAAGTCGGTAACTTCCGACATCTTCAGAGTGAACAATCTCTTCCGCTAAACTGGCGACATCACGAATACCTAAGTTGAAACCTTGCCCTGCAATAGGATGTAGCGATTGCGCTGCATTCCCTACAATGGCAAAGCGATGAGAGATATTCTGCTCTCGATATCTTAATACCAACGGATACGCGCTTCTTGCCCCAGTCTTCTCCAACTTGCCTAAACGCCAACCAAATTCAGATTGCAATTGATTGAGAAAAACTTCGTCATCATAAGCCATCACTTCATCGGCTTTGTTTGGAGGTAAACACCAGACTAAGGACATTCGATTACCACTCATCGGTAATAAAGCAATTGGACCATGGGAGGTAAATCGCTCAAATGCTCGTCCTTGATGTTGCTCAGCTGCAACAACATTGGCGATAACAGCGACTTGTTCAAAATCGTGTTCCTGCAATGTCAAACCTACTTGTTCACAACAGGTTGATACTGCGCCATCTGCCGCTACTAGTAGCTTAGCTTCTATTTGCTCGCCGTTGGATAAAACCGCTGTGACTTTATTGATGTCACGCTGAACGTTTTGAATACTTTGCGGACAAAACATTGTAATGCTGGCTGTATTTGCCATTTTCTCTGCGTAAATTCGTCCGACATCGGCCAGTTCAACCACATAACCCAAAGCATTAACCGCCACCTCTTGTCTGGTGATGTCTGTCATTCCAGCATGGTAGCGATCCGAGACATGAATATGATTGATCGGCGTTGCGACAGATTGGAGATCTGTCCAAAGTCCAAATCGTTGCAGGATTTGAATGGTTCCGTAAGACAGGGCTATCGAACGAGCATCAAAACCGGGGTGCTGCTGATGATCTGCTTGATAAGGTTCTACTACCGCAACAGACAGACGTCCTTCACTGAGCTGATGCAATGCTAGAGCCAATGTAGCTCCAGCCATAGCACCACCAGCAATAATCACATCAAACGATTTTACTTGGCTCACGATCCTTGCCCTTAGTGAATAGTCGGCGCTTTATCTTGCTCAGGCTTAATACCCAACTCAGCATGCAAAAGTAGGACACAGGCTTTCACATGTTCCAGAACCTGTTCTAAGAGCTGCGCTTGCTCTTCCAAATCATCATCTTCATCGATGCCTAATTTGGTAATTTCTTCGAGGTCTTCTAATGCTTCTTTTGCATCGGAAGAAGCTTTATTGATTGCTGCGCCCGCCAATCCTAGGCCCGAAATAAAGTGGTTGACCCAGTCAGCTACGCCATCAGCAAAATCAAACAGTGCTTCAGCACCATCACCAATAGGAAGCACTAGACTCAGTTCCATACTGGTATCGGTTAACTCTGCATTGGTTGCAACAAGTAACTGTTTTGCCAATTCAAGCGCTTTAACCGGCCAACCCATACCATCATTGGTGTAATCAAAAATGAGGGGCTGCCAGCTGTCATCTTTCAAACTTAAACCACCAGCCAACATACCGGTCAACAGACCGTGTAGCTCAGCTGGATTTACGCCTAACGATGCTGACTTCAGCTCGCCAGATAAAATGTCATAAGTTGGAAAAGTAATGTCGCTCATAAAGGGCTCATATTCAGAAAAATAAGCCTAATCCTATCACTTCAACATCCGTGCGAAAACGCTCAAGTTACCAATTGTGGCTAGCTTTTACGCAAATTGACTAAGAACTGAGTTTTCGCTGCTCATTTTTGAGAGATAATCGGGAAAAGCTTGAATCTTCCGAGCGCTTTACCTATAGTTTCCCCCACGATGGTCACTTGAGAAGTATCATCTTTGGCGATATGAATAGAGTTCATTTATCATGAGTAATCAAGCGGTTGACGTTGAAATTTTAGGTAAAGTGACACGGGTAAATTGCCCAGCGGGTCAGGAAGACTCACTGGTAAATGCAGCCATAGATCTTGACCGACGATTAAAGGAAATGGCAGACCGTACGAAAGTGACCAATGAATTAAAGTTGTTAACTATCGCGGCGTTGAACATTTGCTATGAGTTACACACTTATCAGCAGCAAAACAATGGTCAGCAGCAAGAAATCAGTGAACGTATGGAAAAGCTCACCGTTTCTCTAGAAGAAGCTCTCAATAAAGTAACGCTAGAACGTAGCTAAACGTTCACCATCTAAAGTATTTACCCTGGGGTGTTTGTCAGTGGATTTAAGTCCCCGAGCCGATAAGCAATACCCAAGGATTAGTACTTAGTAGCTATTGAGCAAGCTTGGCTCGTACCGAGAAGCCTACGGCTACCATTGCTGATCCGCCTTGAACTCGCTGGTTCAAGGGCCACAATCTACGACGGCACTCTGGGGTTCCCTAATGTTGTATTCACGACAAGAACTAAGAAAACTCATCCGCGACAAACGCAATCAACTTGCCAGTGATGTTCAGTTTCAGGCGAGCCAAGATCTCATTCAGCGATTTTCTACTCTTCCCGAATTACAAACATGCCAACGAATTGCTCTTTATCTTTCAACCGATGGTGAGCTGGATACCCAACCATTAATCGAATGGCTTTGGTCGCAAGGTAAAAGTATTTACCTGCCAGTCTTACACCCCTTTTCTGCTGGTCATCTGCTGTTTTTGCACTATCAGTCAGACACGCCAATGACCTTCAACAAGTTTGGTATCCTTGAACCTAAGCTAAACCAAACTCTTGTGTGTCCAGTCAAAGAGCTCGATCTTATTTGCACTCCCTTAGTGGCTTTTGATTCTCATGGACATCGATTAGGTATGGGTGGCGGTTATTATGATCGAACCTTAGAGCCTTGGTTCAAAACGGCTAAAGGCGCTTCACCTATTGGCTTGGCTCATGACTGCCAACATGTGGAAGATCTGCCAACAGAAGAATGGGATGTGCCTTTGCCGAAAATCGTTACTCCTAGCCAAATTTGGCAGTGGTAATGATCGTATTTAACGCCTATTGAGCCAAACATCACTGAAGTGACGCTATACCCAAACTACTTGGAGTTGCAGGTAGGCGGCAAGTGAGTGAATCCCCATGAGCATAGATAACTATGTGATTGGGGTGAACGAACGTAGACAACACCCCTACTGCTTCAAGTAGGAAGGGGATAACTTCAATTATTCGGAAACCGAAGTACATCTCTCAATCTTTTGCGTATATAATCCCGCGCACGCTAACGTTTATACAAAACATACAGCTTTCACTTAGAAATCAAGTTTTCGCAAAAATCGTCTCAGGAGATGGGCATGACTCAAGATGAAATGAAAAAAGCTGCCGGTTGGGCTGCACTTAAATACGTAGAGAAAGGCAGCATTGTCGGCGTTGGTACTGGTTCAACAGTGAATCACTTCATCGATGCTTTGGGTTCAATCAAAGATGATATTAAAGGGGCAGTATCAAGCTCTATTGCTTCAACAGAAAAACTAAAAGGCTTAGGCATTGAAGTTTTCGATTGTAACGATGTCATGAGCTTAGACATCTATGTTGATGGTGCCGATGAAATCAACGCACAACGTGAGATGATCAAAGGTGGCGGCGCAGCGCTTACTCGTGAAAAAATCGTTGCAGCCATTGCAGAAAGATTTGTTTGTATCGTTGATGACACTAAAGCTGTTGACGTACTAGGCACATTCCCGCTTCCAGTTGAAGTGATTCCAATGGCGCGTTCATACGTTGCTCGCGAACTGGTTAAACTTGGTGGTGATCCTGTTTACCGCCAAGGCGTTGTAACCGACAACGGTAACGTGATTCTTGACGTTCATGGTCTAAAGATTACTCATGCAAAAGACCTAGAAGCGAAAATCAATGGTATTGCTGGCGTTGTGACAAACGGTCTATTTGCTATCAGCGGAGCAGACGTAGTAATCACAGGTACTCCTGAAGGCGCAAAAATCGAAGAATAATTCTGAAAAACACACATTTTTCGTTATTTGATTACAAACGGCACCTAGGGTGCCGTTTTTGTTGCTTTTCCACTAAGAAAATTATGCCTTATTCCGTAATTTTCTTACCCAATCACAAAAAAATTTGATAACTTAGTGGTCAGAACAAACTCAACGAAAACGTTTGCTTTTTAAATTTAGATTAAGAATTGTGTAGTTCGCTCGATGTTTCACACATCAGCCCTCCCTTTCCATTTTAAGGACGAGAATAATGGCCAAAGTTTCACTGGAAAAAGAAAAAATTAAGATATTACTTCTTGAAGGGCTTCACCCATCTTCGGTAGAAGTTCTGCAAGCTGCTGGCTACACCAACATCGAATACCACAAAGGTTCACTAGAAGAAGATGAACTGATTGAAGCAATCAAAGACGTTCACTTCATTGGTATTCGCTCCCGTACTAACCTGACAGAAAAAGTGATTAACGCAGCTGATAAACTGGTAGCGATTGGCTGTTTCTGTATCGGTACAAACCAAGTAGATCTTGATGCTGCCGCTGCTCGCGGTGTTCCAGTGTTCAACGCACCATTCTCAAACACTCGTAGTGTTGCAGAACTTGTTCTGGGTGAAATCCTACTTCTACTACGTGGCATCCCTGAAAAGAACGCACTTGCTCACCGTGGTATTTGGAAGAAGAGTGCCGACCATTCATACGAAGCTCGTGGTAAAGCGCTTGGTATCATCGGTTACGGTCACATCGGTACTCAGCTAGGCATTATTGCTGAAAACTTGGGTATGCGTGTTTACTTCTACGATATCGAAAACAAGCTATCACTAGGTAATGCGACTCAAGTTCACACCATGAGTGAACTGCTCAACAAATGTGATGTTATTTCTCTTCATGTTCCAGAAACGCCTGAAACTAAGAACATGATGGGTAAAGCGGAATTTGATCGCATGAAGCCGGGTTCAATCTTCATTAACGCAGCTCGCGGTACTGTGGTTGATATTCCAGCATTATGTGACGCCATGGAGTCAGGTCACTTATCTGGTGCTGCGATTGACGTATTCCCAACAGAACCAGGTTCAAACAAAGAAGCATTTGAATCTCCGCTAATGAAGTTCGACAACGTGATCTTAACTCCTCACGTCGGTGGTTCAACTCAAGAAGCTCAAGAGAACATTGGTATTGAAGTAGCAGGCAAACTAGCGAAATACTCAGACAACGGTTCTACACTTTCAAGCGTGAACTTCCCTGAAGTATCTCTACCTGAGCATCGTCAATGTTCGCGTCTATTGCACATTCACGAAAACCGCCCAGGTATTTTGACGCAAATTAACACCATTTTTGCTTCAGATGGCATCAACATCGCTGCTCAGTATCTACAAACAACGGCAAATATCGGTTATGTAGTTATTGATGTTGAAGCAGAGCGTTCACTAGAAGCTCTAGACAAACTGAAAGGCATCGAAGGCACTATCCGCGCACGTATCCTTCACTAATCCTTCAGTGACACACAAAACTGAGAGAGACTAAAACTAACCACCAGCAAATACTGGTGGTTAAGTTATAGAAAACAAAAAACCAGCCAATTGGCTGGTTTTTTGTTTAATTGAGTTTCAATGATTAGCTGCGAAGTGCTCGCTCACCACGTGCGATACCAACAACACCACTACGGGCTACTTCAACGACTTCTGTCACTTCCGCCATAGCTTGAATAAATGCATCAAGCTTCTCGCTAGTACCTGCCAACTGAACTGTATATTGAGATGCCGTGACATCCACAATTTGACCACGGAAGATATCTGTTGTGCGATTCACTTCTGTGCGAGCAAAACCTGTTGCTTTCACTTTAATCAGCATCAACTCACGTTCAATGTGATCGCCCTCTGTCACTTCCTGAACTTTAAGCACATCAATCAACTTATGCAGTTGTTTTTGAATTTGCTCAAGCTGCATTTCTGTGGATGTTGTTGTCAGGTTTAAACGGGACAAAGTGCCGTCGTCTGTTGGTGATACGTTTAAGCTCTCAATGTTGTAACCACGTTGAGAAAACAGACCAACTACGCGAGACAAAGCACCAGGTTGGTTTTCCATCAATACTGAAATAATGTGTCTCATCTTAGGTTCTCTCCGTTTTGCTCAACCACATTTTATCCATACCCTCGCCTTTAATTTGCATTGGGTACACGTGTTCAGTTTCATCTACATTGATATCGACAAAAACCAATCGGTCTTTCATATCGAGTGCTTTTTGCAGGCCGGCTTCTAGCTCGTCAGGCGTGTTGATACGAATACCAACGTGACCATACGCTTCGGCAATTGCTGCAAAATCCGGTACTGAACTCATGTAGGAGTTAGAGTGTCGCCCTTGATAAATAATGTCTTGCCACTGTTTCACCATTCCTAGGAAACGGTTGTTCAGGTTGATGATTTTCACTGGAATATCGTACTGAAGTGCTGTTGATAGTTCCTGAATATTCATTTGAATACTACCGTCACCCGTTACAACCACCACTTCTTCTTGCGGCATCGCAAACTTAACACCCATACCAGCGGGTAGACCAAAGCCCATTGTTCCTAAACCACCAGAGTTGATCCAACGACGAGGCTTATTAAATGGATAGTATAGTGCGGCAAACATTTGGTGCTGACCAACATCTGACGCTACGTAAGCATCGCCATTAGTCAGTTTAAATAAAGTTTCAATTACTTGCTGTGGCTTAATGCGCTCACTTGATGTCTCATAAGACAAGCACTTGCGCTCACGCCACACTTGAATTTCACTCCACCAAGTATCAATCGCTTCCACATCGTTGCCACCCTCTTGTTCACCAAGAAGCTGTAGCATTGTTTCCAATACTTGGTCTGCAGAACCTACGATTGGTAGATCAACTTTTACGTTTTTGGAGATAGACGATGGATCGATATCGATGTGCATGATCTTCGCGTTCGGACAGTATTTCTCCAAGTTATTGGTGGTTCGATCATCAAAACGAACACCGATACCAAAGATCAGATCCGAGTTATGCATTGCCATGTTTGCTTCGTACACGCCATGCATACCTAGCATACCCAACGCATTTTTATGGGTACCTGGGAATACACCCAATCCCATTAAGGTACTCACCACAGGCAAGTTCAACTTTTCAGCAAGTTGAAGTACTTGTTCGTGAGCGCCAGAGATAGACGCACCACCACCCACATACAGCACTGGTTTTTTCGCTTCTAATAGTGCTTTCAATGCCTTCTTGATTTGCCCTTTATGACCAGAAGTCGTTGGGTTGTAAGAACGCATCTTGATTGATTCTGGATAATGGTATGGAAGCTTAATTTGCGGATTCATTACGTCTTTTGGTAGGTCGATCACCACAGGACCTGGACGACCTGTTGACGCAATGTAAAATGCTTTTTTGATTGTTTCAGGAATATCTTCTGCTTTCTTTACTAGGAAGCTGTGCTTAACGATCGGGCGAGATACACCAACGATGTCACACTCTTGGAAAGCGTCATTCCCTATCAAGTTCGTCGCTACGTTACCTGAAATTACGATCATTGGGATCGAATCCATGTAAGCCGTTGCAATACCTGTTACGGTGTTTGTCGCACCAGGGCCAGAACACACTAGCACCACACCCGGTTTACCCGTTGCACGCGCATAGCCGTCAGCCATGTGGGTTGCAGCTTGCTCATGACGAACAAGTACATGCTTTATTTTTTCGGTTTTTTCGTGGAGGGCGTCGTAGATATCAAGTACTGAACCACCTGGGTAGCCAAAAATTTGTTCTACGCCTTCTTCGATCAGAGACTGAACGACCATCTCTGCGCCGGATAACATTGCCATATTTTCTCCTTACCAGAATCCTGTTCACACGGTCGGTCAAAAGGTCTGGTTTTACATAGTCTAGGGCTTATTCGTAGCCTAATTCGAAAACTTTCCGCTTTCAGCTATGTCCTGCTTTTGTCATAACAAAAGCTAAGGTAACGCAACAACTTTAACCCTTTCTTAGCATTAGGTCTAACCACGAATTTGTTCATTTCTCGGCGATATATTGCAGAAGCTTATACAACAAGTATCAACCGTTATGTCGATGCAATGATTTAGAGAATAGTTTTATAACAACCATAAAAAACGGTACAAAATTTTATCAACCATTGAGAAATCTTCTCAGCTCCATACCCCAAAAGACCAGATATAAAAAATCCCCAGTAAGAACGAATCTTACTGGGGATCGATAACGTTGAATCAGTATCTAAAAGTTACTTTTTCTTCTCTTGATACATCTCTTCGATTTCATCTTGATAGCGAGTGTTAATAACTTTACGACGCAGCTTCTGCGTTGGTGTTAACTCGCCTTCATCCATTGAGAATGCTTTCGGTAACAGTTTGAATTTTTTCACCTGTTCGAACTTAGCTAAACCATGCTGAAGTTCATTGATACGCTTTTCAAACATTTCAATCACTTCACTGTTTTTTAGCAGTTCTAAGCGATCGTGATATTTGATATTCAGCTCTTTAGCATGTTCTTCTAACGCATCAAAACAAGGAACAATCAACGCCGATACAAATTTGCGGGTATCTGCGATGACTGCGATTTGTTCAATGAAATGGTCTTTACCAATTGTTCCCTCAATCACTTGAGGTGCGATGTATTTACCGCCCGATGTTTTCATCAGCTCTTTGATTCGGTCAGTAATAAACAGGTTGCCATGTTCGTCAATGTGTCCGGCATCACCCGTTTTTAAGAAACCGTACTCATCGAACGTATTCGCTGTTTCTTCTGGCATTTTGTAGTAGCCGCGCATCACCATTGGGCCGCGAACCAAAATTTCATTGTTTTCGCCAATTTTAACTTGCGCACCCGGCATAGATAGGCCAATAGAGTCTGGGTTAAAGCATTTATCATCCCAGCAAGAAACCGTTGCTGTTGTTTCTGTCATGCCATAACCAAGCTTCACGTTTATACCCATAGCATGGAAAAAACGGCCGATGGTTTCATCAAGCTTCGCACCACCACAAGGCATAAAGTTAATTCGGCCACCAAGCAATCCACGTAGCTTAGCTAGCACAGCTTTGTCGGCAATTGCGTGACATTGAGTTAGTAGCCAAGACGGTTTGCGGTGTTCCTGATGACAAACAGCCATCTTCGCACCCATGTTCACAGACCATGTAAACATCACTTTGCGAATGAAAGAGGCTCTAGCCACTTTTTCGTGAATAGCAGAGAAAATCTTCTCGTAGAAACGAGGAACCGCACACATGACCGTCGGGCGAACTTCACTCAACGCTTCACGAACATGAGAGACATCATGCAGATAACAGTTGGTTGCGCCTTTATAAAGCACATAGAAAGTCCACGCTCGTTCAAATACATGAGAAAGCGGTAGGAAGCATAACGAAACATCATCTTTGCTCAGATTAAGACGCTGATCATGCCCCTCAAGCTGTGAGCCGATATTGCGGTAGTCCAGCATTACGCCTTTTGGCTGTCCCGTTGTGCCAGAGGTATAGATTAGTGTAATCAGATCTTCAAAATTGGCTTGTGACAGACGAGCATCCAGTTCGTGACGGTCAGACTCTTGGCCCATCGCCATAAACTGTGACCAATGAATAGCACTATCGAAATCTTTAAGATCAATGCCATCATCCATTGCGACGATAAGCTGAAGCTGTTCACACTGTTCAAAGATGCTTAAAGCGATGTCATATTGTGGCTGTTCACCAACAAATAGAATTTTGACATCCGCGTTTTGTAAGATATAAGCAGACTGATCGGCAGTATTCGTTGGATAGATAGGAACGGTTACCGCTCTTAATTGCAGTGCGGCAAAATCCGTAATGGTCCATTGAGGGATATTATTGGAAAAGATACCAATTTTATCCTGTACGCCAATATGCTGTGAGAGTAACGCTAATGACAACGCATCCATTTGCTGCCCAAATTGCGTCCAACTAATGCTTTTCCATGCATCCCCTACTTTGTGTTTCAGGGCACTACGATCGCCGTTGTGAGCAACTTGCTCACGAACACGTTTAACGATATGAAAATCTAAATTAGTCATCTATCTACCTATAGCTTACACCTGTAAGCTTAAATGAGCGCACAAGTGTACCTTTAGAACTACAAAAGGCAACTGACAAACATCAAACTTATGGAATATTTTAGACGCAACGAACAATAAAAAAGCCTTGGATTGGTCTCCCATCCCAAGGCTTTTATTTAACATCCTGTTTTACATCATTAACGTGCGATAAGAGCTTACTTACGAGCAATCACTTCACGGCAAATCATCATTAACTGGTCACGTAACCAAATGTGACCGCGGTCCTTTTCGCTAGACTCGTGCCAGCTCAAGTAACCACTGATTTTCGCGTTATCAAATGGGAAGTCTAGGATTTGTAGCATATCTGCATTTGCTACATTCTCTACGATCCAGCGAGGCGCTACAGTCACTAGTTCAGATTGACCTACTACGTACAGAACATTGCTTAGGCTTGTACCTTCGTAGCTAGATGAACAGTACAAATCTTGATAAGCCTGCTCTGCAAAACTGCGCTGACCATGAATTTTGGACAGTTTAGCGTGTTTCTCTTGCATCAACTCATCACGAGTTACACTGCCTTGAATACGTGGGTGAGATTTAGCAGCAACAACCACTAACTCATCTTGGAACAGCTCGGTGCTTGAAAAACCCTGACCATCAAAATGTGCGTAGTCGATAACAAAGTCAGTATCTTGGTAACGCATACGCTCTGCTAGCATACGATCAAACTCCGCATCCAGATGTAGCTGAATACTTGGCGCAATTTCATGGATAGTTTCCATGATCTTCGGTGCGAAACGAATATCACATGGACTACAAATAGCCAGCTTAAATAGGCGGCTTGATGTTTCAGGCGCAAACACAGAACTTGGTAGTTCATTACGGATTAATTGAAGCGCTTGGCGAATTGGGCCAAACAACTGACGAGCACGTTGGGTAGGCTGAATACCACGACCTTGGCGCATAAACAGTTCGTCATTAAACATCACTTTAAGACGAGCAACTGCATTACTCACCGCTGGTTGTGACATACCAAGGTTATGAGCTGCACGAGTAATGTTTTGCTCTTGCATTACAGCATCAAAAACCGTCAGTAGGTTTAAATCGACACCACGTAAAACGCTTTCCATACGATAACTAGAAATGGCTCCCATGCCGCCGTTTTTATCTAACATTCGCTATACCTCTAAATTCATCTACTCAATCAAATATCAAACATTCGTTAGCGAATAGATAACCTGTACTTTTAATATTGGTTATTTGGATATTTCCAAGCTTGCATTAACTATGATTCATTCGTTTGCCGAATAGCAATAGCATTAAGGAAAAGTCAGATTTTTTGATGCCATAAAGAGGAATTTACTTACAAATTTCTAGTGTTTTCATGTCGTACAGACGTTATAAAAAAAGATAAATCCGAAATGTAAAATACAGCTCCATAAATATAAAAACATTCACATTAACTATGTTTTAAATAATTAAAATGGAAACGATACAGAATCGTTAAATAATAATTGCAGCTATGAAGCTGCAAATATTATTTAAACTGAATATCTGATTTCCGATGACTTAGTTGACGGATGCGTAGCTGGGAAAATCCACCTGCTGCCACAACCCTTCACACAAATCTTGTTGATTAGACCAATTCCCTTGCAGTACCCACTCAACAATGGCTTTGGCCACATTTGGGTAGACCACTCGCTCTGCTTGTTTTTCATCTAACCATTTACTGACTGCTGAAGCATCGAGAAAATCCATAGCAGAAGCTAAGCCGAGAGTTTCCAATGTGGCTACATTACTTTGCTGTTCAAATTGCCCCATTAACGGCTTAAGCAATAGCTTCTTTCCCAGCGAGAGAGCCTCTGAAGGCAATTCAAATCCGCCATTTGCAATCACACCATCACAACGGTGAAGATGATATTGAAAACTGCTGTGGCACAACGGTCTCAACTCGACGTTTTCCACCGTTTCAGATTCGATGATTTGCGGGTGATAGCAGATAAATGATTTGTTTACGAATCGGAATAACAGTTCACATATCTGTTCAACATCTTCAAACGGCAAGTAAACAAGGATGAAGTCTTGGTTAAGCATGTCCTGCGCCATGGTATGAACAATTGGAGGCAGTATAGGTTGATCAAAATGATACCAATGCAAACCGAGGTTATAATTCGCTGGTGCAAAACGCTGCATGATTTGCTTATCTAGCCAGCTCGCACCTTTTAATGGTACTGGGTAGCGAAATGCATTTTGATGACTGATACCGATCACTTCCTTCTTTTGGTGTTTTGCCGCCCATGCAGACACTGGTTCAAAATCATTTAAAATAAGATCGTATCCAGACAGATCTAACTGTCTAATTTCTTTCATTAATTGTAGAGGACTATTATTCAGTGCGGTTTGCGTGTAGTTCACTCTGCCTTTATCAAACACAAACGTTAAGCCACGACGTGTTTGGTAATCACCAAAACTCTCCATAGAGAAAAACTTATGGCTTTCTCGACCAGAAAACAGAAAGTCCACTTTCGTATCGGTATCCTTAAACGCCTCACTCATTGCTCGAGCGCGGGCAATATGACCATTCCCAGTACCTTGAACACCATACAAAATCTTCAAACATTCATCTCCAGTAACTGCATTGAAATAGTTGCGCAGCTGGCGCCCAAGATGGCTCCAATAATGACATCCGTTAAGAAATGCACCCCGAGCAAAATTCTCGCACTGCCAATCAACGCTGCCCACATAAAAGCAACGCCATAACCATCTGGATAAAACTGGCTAATCAAAGTTGCCATCACAAAAGCTGCTGCGGTATGCCCTGACGGAAGGCTGTATCGATCAGACGGCGTGATATAAGCGGTTAAGACAGGAGAAAGCTCTTGTGGGCGACGGCGCTGGAAACTGTTTTTCAACAACCAATAAAGAGGCAGTTCAATCGCAAATGCCACTAAGCCGGCTGCTAAAAAGTTTGAGCCGTGGCTGCCACCAATAGCCCACGCAAGCACACCAAAAAGTGCATATAAATGGCCATCTCCAGTATGGGAAATCGCTTTACTGATTCTTGCAACAGGTTGATTGAACCTGTGCTGTAGGCAAAGCATTGAAAAAGCTAAATCAAACTTTGCAATCGGCTTGATGGTTTTCATGACATACCCCTATTTTCAATCGAAAATGCTTCAAATCGAAATGTTCCTACATCCAAACTAAAAGCATTAGATTGCAAATCCGTGACTATTTGTTTGTAAATGGATGACAGTTAGTCGTAGTCAGCCGATATTTTTATTTACCTTAGGCTTACAATTCCGTTCAGTTTGGTTACATTAGAGAAGTGCAATACACAGCAAGCTGTTGATTTTTGCCTTGTTGACGGAATAACTGCTCCGATATGAACAAAAAAACAACTTTGGGGTTGACGTGCTCGGTTGAGTACGGTACTAATTTGTTAATTCAATTTTGTGGATGTTAATAATGACAACTCGTTCTTCTCTGCTCCTGAACCTGCTCCTTATCGTGAATCAATCGCGCGGGTAATGAGTGGACGGAAAACACCACAACAGATTTACAAGAACCCGCACGAGATGCGGGTTTTTTTATAACTAAATTCAGGAAGTAAACGATTAACTCTTCGAGGAAGGAAGCAAACATGAACGATCAGGTCATCATATTCGATACAACTTTGCGCGACGGTGAACAAGCGTTGTCAGCAAGCCTAACGGTTAAAGAGAAGCTGCAAATCGCATACGCACTGGAACGCTTAGGTGTTGATGTGATCGAAGCGGGCTTCCCTGTTTCCTCACCGGGTGATTTCGAATCAGTACAAACCATTGCGAAACACATCAAAAATAGCCGTATTTGTGCGCTTTCACGTGCCGTTGTGAAAGACATTGATGCAGCAGCAGAAGCGTTGAAAGTTGCTGAACAGTTCCGTATCCACACCTTCTTAGCAACCTCAACCATTCACGTTCAAGACAAACTACGTCGTAGTTATGATGATGTAGTAGAGATGGCGGTTAAAGCAGTGAAACATGCTCGTCAATACACTGACGATGTAGAGTTTTCTTGTGAGGATGCAGGACGTACACCAATCGACAACCTATGTCGTATGGTTGAAGCTGCAATTAATGCTGGTGCACGCACAATCAACATTCCTGATACTGTAGGTTACACAGTACCAAACGAATTTGGTGGCATCATTCAAACCCTATTTAACCGTGTCCCTAACATCGATAAAGCGATTATCTCTGTTCACTGTCACGATGACTTGGGTATGTCTGTTGCCAACTCAATCGCTGCGGTACAAGCAGGTGCTCGCCAAATTGAGGGAACCATCAATGGTATCGGTGAACGTGCAGGTAACTGTGCTTTAGAAGAAATCGCTATGATCATTAAAACTCGTCAAGAGTTCTTAGGTGTTCACACGGGTATCAAGCATGAAGAAATTCACCGTACCAGCAAATTGGTTAGCCAGCTTTGCAACATGCCAATTCAGAGCAACAAAGCAATTGTTGGTGCAAATGCGTTCAGCCACTCATCAGGTATTCACCAAGATGGTATGTTGAAAAACAAGAATACCTACGAAATTATGACGCCTGAGTCTATTGGTTTGAAAAATCAAGCATTGAACCTAACCAGCCGTAGTGGTCGTGCTGCAGTTAAGAGCCACATGGAAGCGATGGGTTACAACGAAAACGAATATAACCTAAATGCTCTATACGAAGACTTCTTGAAGCTTGCTGACCGTAAAGGCCAAGTGTTCGACTATGATTTGGAAGCGTTGATGCACTTCTCTAATCTTCGTGATGAAGATGACTACTACAAATTGAACTATCTAAGTGTTCAGTCTGGTAGTGTTATGGCGACAACCAGCGTAAAAATGCTATGTGGTGACCAAGAAAAATGTGAAGCGGCAGTTGGTAATGGACCAGTAGATGCTTTATACCAATGTATCTACCGCGTAACTGGCTATGACATCGTATTAGACAAGTTTGACCTAACAGCTAAAGGCGAAGGTGAAGATGGTCTAGGTCAAGCAGATATCATTGCGAATTACAAAGGACGTAAGTACCACGGTACAGGCGTATCAACAGATATCGTTGAAGCCTCTGGTCAAGCGCTATTGCATGTCATCAACAGCATCCATCGCGCAAACCAAATTGAAGAAATAAAACAGAAAAAGAAAGTTATTGCTGGCGTTTAAATAACATTCTATCCAAGCAACTTGGAGTTACAGGCAGGTAAATCTTTGTATTACCGCTGTATCTTCCAGTTAAAAGGATTCCCAGCAAACACAACATTGAACGAATATTATCAAAATTAGTGAAGGACTCGCATGACAGACAAAACTTATAAGATTGCCGTATTACCAGGTGACGGCATCGGCCCAGAAGTAATGCAACAAGCACATAAAGTACTTGATGCTATCGAACAAAAACACAAGTTAACTTTCGTGCGTGAAGAACATGACGTAGGCGGCATTGCGATTGATAATCATGGCTGCCCACTTCCTGATAGCACATTGAGTGCTTGTGAAGAATCCGATGCTGTACTTTTCGGTTCTGTTGGTGGTCCAAAATGGGAACACCTTCCACCTAATGAACAACCTGAGCGTGGCGCTCTTCTGCCATTACGCAAACACTTCCAACTGTTCTGTAACTTGCGTCCAGCACAAATCCACAAAGGGTTAGAAGCATTCTCTCCTTTACGTGCTGACATTTCTGCTCGCGGTTTTGATATTGTCGTTGTGCGTGAATTAACTGGCGGTATCTATTTTGGTCAACCAAAAGGTCGCGAAGGCGAAGGCGCGAACGAAAAAGCTTTCGATACCGAGGTTTATCACCGCTTTGAAATCGAACGTATTGCAAAGATTGCTTTTGAATCTGCTCGTTTACGTCGTAAGAAAGTCTGTTCTATCGACAAAGCCAACGTACTTCAAAGCTCTATTCTATGGCGTGAAGTCGTAACAGAAATTGCTAAAGATTACCCAGATGTTGAGTTATCACATATGTACATTGATAACGCGACAATGCAGTTAATCAAAGACCCATCTCAGTTTGACGTAATGCTATGTTCAAATATATTCGGTGACATTCTTTCTGATGAATGCGCAATGATCACTGGCTCAATGGGTATGCTTCCTTCGGCAAGTATGAATGAAAGCAAGTTTGGTCTGTATGAACCAGCGGGCGGCAGTGCTCCTGATATCGCAGGTAAAAACATCGCTAACCCTGTTGCACAAATTCTTTCAGCTGCATTGATGCTTCGCTATAGCTTAGGTGAAGAAGCCGCAGCACAAGACATTGAAGCAGCAGTGGGTAAAGCTCTATCAGCGGGTGAGTTAACCGCCGACCTATCAGGTAGCAAACCAGCACTGACGACTTCGCAAATGGGCGACAAAATCGCTGAATACATTCTTAATTCATAATAATTAATACTCTCGCCAGCCAGTGGTTTACAACAAACTACTGGCTTATCAAGGAGAGCGAGACAAGGAAGCAAACACATGGGCAAAACACTGTATGAAAAAGTCTACGACGCGCACGTTGTCGTTGCCGCGGAAGGCGAAAACCCAATTTTATACATCGACCGTCACTTGGTTCATGAAGTGACATCTCCTCAAGCGTTTGATGGCTTACGTGAAAAAGGACGTAAATTACGCCAAGTAAGCAAAACCTTCGCTACCATGGATCACAACGTATCGACCACAACTAAAGACATCAATGCATCGGGTGAAATGGCTCGTATACAGATGCAAACGCTAGCGAAAAACTGCGAAGAGTTTGGTGTAACCCTTTACGACATTAACCATAAATACCAAGGCATTGTGCACGTAATGGGCCCAGAGTTGGGTATTACTCTACCGGGCATGACGATCGTTTGTGGTGATTCACACACCGCAACTCATGGCGCATTTGGCTCACTAGCATTTGGTATCGGTACGTCTGAAGTTGAGCATGTAATGGCAACTCAAACGCTAAAACAAGCTCGTGCAAAGACCATGAAGATTGAAGTCAAAGGTAAAGTAGCGCCAGGTATTACTGCAAAAGACATCGTTTTAGCCATTATCGGCAAAACTACAGCAGCCGGCGGTACTGGCTACGTAGTTGAATTCTGCGGTGAAGCGATTCGCGATCTTTCTATGGAAGGTCGAATGACGGTATGTAACATGGCCATCGAGCTTGGTGCAAAAGCGGGATTAATCGCTCCAGACCAAACAACATTTGATTACATTCAAGGTCGTAAATTTGCGCCAACAGGCGCTGATTGGGATGCGGCTGTTGAGTACTGGAAAACTCTAAAAACAGATGAAGACGCTAAGTTCGACGCAGTTGTAACGCTAGATGCAGCAAGTATTCGCCCACAAGTCACTTGGGGTACTAACCCAGGCCAAGTTATTGCTGTTGATACACCAATTCCTTCACCAGAATCTTTCAGTGATCCTGTAGAGCGTGTCTCTGCTGAAAAAGCACTGGCTTACATGGGATTAGAAGCAGGCAAAATGTTGTCTGATTATAAAGTAGATAAAGTCTTTGTAGGCTCTTGTACTAACTCACGCATTGAAGATATGCGCGCTGCTGCCGAAGTTGCGAAAGGTAAGAAAGTCGCATCACACGTACAAGCTTTGATTGTACCGGGCTCTGAACAAGTAAAAGCGCAAGCAGAAGCAGAAGGATTGGATAAAATCTTTATCGAAGCTGGCTTTGAATGGCGTTTACCAGGCTGCTCAATGTGTTTAGCAATGAACAATGACCGTTTAGGTGCGGGAGAGCGTTGTGCATCAACCTCAAACCGTAACTTCGAAGGTCGTCAGGGTCGTGATGGCAGAACCCATCTAGTAAGTCCTGCGATGGCGGCAGCGGCAGCAATTGCTGGTCACTTTGTCGATATTCGTAACAACTAAGGATAGAGGAAATATAAATGGCAGGTTTTCAACAACACACAGGCTTAGTTGTTCCTCTTGATGCAGCGAACATCGATACCGATGCAATTATTCCTAAGCAGTTTCTACAGAAAGTAAACCGTACAGGTTTTGGTAAGCACCTTTTCCATGACTGGCGCTTCCTTGATGATGCAGGCGAACAGCCAAACCCAGATTTTGTAATGAACAAACCTCGTTACAAAGGTGCAAGTATTCTTCTAGCACGCGAAAACTTTGGCTGTGGTTCTTCTCGTGAACATGCACCTTGGGCACTTGCTGACTATGGCATTCAAGTCATGATCGCACCAAGTTTCGCGGACATTTTCTATGGCAACTCAATCAACAACCAAATGGTTCCTGTTCGCCTAACAGAACAAGAAGTTGACGAAATTTTCCAATATGTTCAAGCAAATGAAGGCGCACTGGTTACTGTTGATCTTGAAAAAATGCTTGTAACGGCAAATGGCCAAGAATACAGATTTGAAATCGACGAGTTCCGCCGCCATTGTTTGCTTAATGGTTTGGATAACATCGGTTTGACCTTGCAACATGAAGCTAAAATTGCAGAGTACGAAGCTAAAATTCCTTCATTCTTAAAATGATGAAATAAACAGTGGGTTGCTGAAAAGCAGCCCTTTTTTTCGTGAATTACTTTTTATCAATGAAATATAGTAGCTTTCATAAAGGTCTAATTGTTCAGATACCCTTTAACGATAATCTATATGAAAAGACTCTTAGCATTTGCACTTATTCTAATCTCACCTGTTTCATTTTCTGCTCCTAAGTCAGAATTATGGACGTATTGGAATGTCAGTAATGAACAAAGTCGTACAACCGTACCCCATCATAAATGGCAAACAATCCTAGACCTATACCTCGTGTCACAGGGTGAATACACCTTATTTAAATACGCTCATGTCGCAGATACTGACAAAGAAAAGCTAGATGAATACCTATCAGCTATGTCTCAAACTGACCCTAGAGAGTTAAATAAAAAAGAGCAGTACGCATATTGGATAAATCTCTATAACGCCCTGACTGTACGTTTAATTCTCGATAACTATCCGATTACGTCGATCACGAAAATAGGCCGCTGGTTTAGCTTTGGCCCATGGGATGAGGAAGTTGCCAATGTGGCAGGGAAAGCACTCACACTCAATGATATAGAACATCGCATTTTAAGACCTATCTGGAGCGATCCAAGAACGCATTATGCTGTGAATTGCGCAAGCTTAGGATGTCCCAATCTACAACCAAACGCTTTCACTTCAGAGAACACAGAAATGCAATTAGAAAAAGCAGCGAAGGAGTTCATCAACAGCAACAAAGGTGTTTCTTTGCAAGATGGTCGCCTGACTCTTTCTTCTATCTATGATTGGTTTGCAGAAGATTTTGGTAACCGAGCTCAATTGTTTGAGCATCTAAGCAAATACCGAACAGGAGTAAGCCTGCATCAAGGAAATATAGAGTATGAGTACGACTGGCAACTGAATGAGAAGAAGTAACTGTCGTTGCTTGCAGATATGAAAAAGCCCCTGTATTTCTACAGGGGCTTGGAAATAAAGCCTAGCGATGTCCTACTCTCACATGGGGAAACCCCACACTACCATCGGCGCTATTGTGTTTCACTTCTGAGTTCGGCATGGAATCAGGTGGGTCCACAATGCTATGGTCGCTAAGCAAATTTTGTGACAGCTTTTAACTTTCATCTTTTCTAAGATAAAGACAAACTTACAGTGCGTGTCAAATACATGGTGCTGATACCCAGAATCGAACTGGGGACCTCATCCTTACCAAGGATGCGCTCTACCGACTGAGCCATATCAGCGAGAAACTATGTCTCTGAGACTAAAAAAGCCCGTCGTTAGACGGGCTCTTTTATAAATT